>CAZTCU010000054.1:8162-12842 GCA_964612235.1 uncultured Rhizobium sp. | reverse complement strand
ACCGAGAACGTCATCGCGCACGCTCAAGCCAAGCGCGCCCGGAAAGGCTGCGACTGGATCGTCGCCAATGACGTGTCGCCGTCGACCGGCATCATGGGCGGAGACCACAACCAGATACACCTCATCACCGCGCAATCGACCGAAAGCTGGCCCGATCTCGACAAAACCGAAGTCGGTACGCGGCTAGCGGCACGCATCGCGCAAACGCTCAACAACAAGGCCGCGTGATGCAGATTGCCGTTCAACGCCTTGCCCACGCGCGCGACCTCGCGCTTCCCGCCTACGCCACCGAAGGCTCGGCCGGGATGGATCTCATCGCGGCGGTCGACATCGATTTCGAATTGAAAGCGGGCGCACGGGCGGCCATTCCCTGCGGCATCGCGATTGCCCTTCCCGCGGGATATGAAGCACAGGTGCGGCCGCGTTCGGGGCTGGCGCTCCATCACGGCATCACGCTGCTCAATGCGCCCGGTACCGTCGACAGCGATTACCGCGGCGAGATCAAAGCCATACTCATCAATCTTTCCGATACATCCTTCGTGATTTCTCGCGGCATGAAGATCGCGCAAATGGTGATCGCGCGGCACGAACGCGCGACTTTTCTTGAAACGTCCGAGCTAACCCAGACCGTTCGCGGTTCAGGCGGTTTCGGCTCAACTGGAATGAAGATTGCCTGATGTTGAAACTTTCCCGTAAAACCCAATTGGCGCTCGAAGCGGTGATAGATATCGCCTTCAACGCACGCCCGGAGCCCGTGCAGGCGAAGGAGATCACCTCTCGCCAAGGCGTGCCGCAGCGTTACCTCGAACAGGTGATGCAACAACTCGTGCGTGCCGGAATCCTCAAAGGCGTGCGCGGTCCGCGTGGCGGTTATCGCCTTGCCAAGGAACGCCGCCGCATCACGGTGGGTGAAGTCGTGCGCGTGGCCGAAAGCATCGACGACGGCGAGAATGACGGCGCCGATGCCCGCTCCGATCTCGGCGCGCGCATCGTGACACCGCTGATCCAGTCGTTGCAGGATGAGGTGATGACCCGGCTGGACGCCATCTCCATCGAAGACCTTTGCCAGCGCGCCCGCAGCGCGGGCGTGGATTGCGGCGGACGGCCGACCGCCGATTTCGCGATATAACAACAGGAGCTTTCATGTCCGATCTTCCCAAGGTGCCAGCGCGTCATGCCCCCGGTCGCGGGCGCATTTTCGATTCCATCACAGAGACGATTGGCGACACGCCGCTGGTGCGACTGGTGCGGATGCCGAAGGACGCAGGTGTAAAGGCGGACATTCTTCTGAAGCTCGAATTCTTCAACCCGATCTCCAGCGTGAAGGACCGCATCGGTGTCGCCATGGTCGAGGCGATGGAGCAACAGGGCATCATCTCGCCCGGGAAAAGCACGCTGGTCGAGCCGACTTCCGGTAACACCGGGATCGCGCTTGCGTTTGTTGCGGCAGCCAAGGGCTATCGGCTCATTCTTGTCATGCCGGATTCCATGTCGCTGGAGCGGCGCAAGATGCTGCTGCTGCTGGGCGCGGAGCTTGTGCTGACAGAAGCCGCGAAAGGCATGAAGGGTGCCATCGCGAAGGCGCAGGAGATTATTTCTGCCACGCCGGGCGCAGTGATGCCCCAACAATTCGAAAACCCGGCCAACCCGGACATTCATCGCCGCACGACGGGGGAAGAAATCTGGAACGACACGGACGGCAAAGTCGATGTCGTGATTTCGGGCGTCGGCACCGGCGGCACGATTTCCGGCGTCGGCGAAGTGCTGAAGGCGCGCAAACCAAGTGTGAAAATGATCGCGCTGGAGCCGGAAGACTCGCCGGTCCTTTCCGGCGGCGCACCTGGTCCGCACAAGATTCAGGGGCTTGGCGCCGGCTTCGTGCCCGCCATCCTCGACCGCAAGGTGATCGACGAAGTGATCACCATTTCCAACGAGACCGCGTTCGATACGGCGCGCAAGGTCGCGCGGCTGGAAGGCATTCCGGTGGGCATTTCATCCGGTGCTGCGATTGCCGCCGCTCTCGAAGTGGGCGCACGGCCGGAAATGGCGGGCAAGATGATCGTGACGATTATCCCCTCCTTTGCGGAACGCTATCTCTCGACGGCGCTGTTCGAGGGGCTGTAAGACTGGCCGCATGTGCGGCAAGTTCGTTCAGATGAAAGATTGGGAGGCGATGGTCGAGCTGGCTGAGCTCGTCCTCAGCACTTCTCATGGCCTCTCCGAAACAATCACGCCGATGCGGGTGGCGAGCGTCATTCGCCTGAACGCGGACGGAAAGCGCGAAGTCGCCCGCATGCGCTGGGGCTTCGTGCCCGCGAATGCGGCGGATCAGAATATCGGAACGCAATTCATCCACGCGCGCGCCGAGACCATCGAAGAGAAGCCCACTTATCGCGATGCGTTCTTCAACAGGCGCGGGCTTGTGATCGTGCGCACCTTCAACGAAGGCAAGGAAATCACGCCTACCAAGACCGAGCAGCATGTCATCACGCCGCGCGATGGCAAGCCGCTCGCGATTGCGGTGATATGGGAACGCTGGCGCAAGATGCCGCTTGAATCCTTCGCCATGGTCACAACAGCGGCCAACGCGCTTATCGGCACCATCACCGACCGGATGCCCGCTGTTATCGCACCGGAACATTGGGGCAGATGGCTGGGCGAAGAACCGGCGAGCGTCGATGAGCTGAAGGCAATCCTAAAACCGTTCGAGGGCGATTGGGATATGGAAGCGGCGGCGCGCGCCAAAAGCCCCGCTCCCAAGAAGCCAAGCGCGCAGCAGGAACTGTTCTAGGCGAGCGTCAATTGCCAGGAGACGCCGAACCTGTCCGCGCACCAGCCGAATTTGCGGCTGAAACCATAGTTTCCCAGCGGCATCATGATTTGCCCGTTTTCGGAAAGGCTGGCGAAAAGCCGGTCGAGCTCTTCTTCGGTCTCGCATTGCACGAACAGGGATATCGACGGCGTGAACGTGAACTGATGTTTCACATGACTGTCGATGCACATGAAATGTTGGCCACCCAGCGAAAACACGGCCTGCACAACCGAGCCTTCCGCGCCCGGACCTTCGTTGCCGTAGCGAGAGATGCTGACGATGGACGAGCCGGGGAACAGCGAGATGTAGAAGTTCATCGCCTCTTCGGCTTTGCCCTCGAACATCAGGAAGGTCTTGATCTTCTGTGTCATTACCGGACTCCCAGCACTTCGCCTGCGCGCGACGATTCCGCACGCATTATGGCGGAAGGGCGGGCGCTCTCAAATGTCACGTCAGATCGGTGAAAGGGTTGAAGGCCACTTCCCACAGATGACCGTCGGGATCGGCGAAATAGCCGGAATAGCCGCCCCAGAAGACGTCTTGCGGTTTCTTGACCACCTTCGCCCCGGCGGCGATCGCACGCGCATACACCTCGTCGACCTCTTCCTTCGACTGTTCGTTGTGCGCGATGGTGACGCCGGAAAATCCGTGGCCCTCCGCGGGGATTTGCGCGTCCTCGGCAAGTTTCTCGCGCGGATGGATCGCGAGCCACGTTCCTTCGAGCGCGAAGAACGCGACATCCGCGCCTTCTTCGTAATTGTGCGTCGGCAGGCCGAGACCATCGCGATAAAACGCGAGCGAACGCGCCATATCCCGTACACCCAAAGTCAAAAGCGAGATTTTCGGTTTCATCACCGGTTACCTTGAAGCCCATGGAGAATGTCGGGACGATCGGTGCAAATCGCGTCCAGTTGCCGTGCAATCAGCGCGCGCATGTCGACCGGCTCATCGACGGTCCATGCGCCGACTTTCAAGCCGAGAGTGCGAGCTTCCGCGACCGCTGCATCGGTCGCATCCGTAAAGGTGGGAAACCAGCCGTCGCCGCCTGCCGCCTTGATCGCGCGCAAGATCGAGCCGCCATAATTCACGGCATCAAACCCGCCAGCCCATGGAGAAAGACCATTCTTTGCCCAATAGCGCAGCGCCGCCAGCGCAGATTCTGCGGGCGGATCGCTTTCCGGCGGCGGTTCGCCTTCGCCGAACCAGCGCTGGTCCAAAGTCGTGAACCAGCATTCGGCGCCTGGCGCGATTTTCTTCACATGAAGAAGTCCCGGCCAATCGAAACCGACGAAGACCGCGTGCCGGAGATAATCATGCCCTTTGAGAACCGCGACTGTCGCCTCCGCCAATTCTTCCGGCAACGCGGACACAGCGCGTTCGGTGAAAGAGGTTTTCAACTCCACGAACAGAGTGAATGGCTTCTTCGACATCTTTGCGATGGCAATGACTTCAGAAAGAAGCGGTATGCGCTCGCCTTCCACAGGCAACAGATCGGGGTGCGCGCGCGCGTAATCCGTTGTGGGATCGGCACGACCGATGTCGTAGCTGCGCAATTCACGGAATGCCAGGTCTTTTATGCGCGGCGTCGGGCGCGTAAGCCAGTTGCCGCCGACATCGCGGCAGATTTCCGTCTTGAGCCGATAATCGTGGAAAACGATCACCTCACCGTCGCGGCTCAACTGAACATCGAGCTCGGCGCCGTCGCCGCCGAGCGACACGGCGTTTCGGAACGCCGCCAACGAGTTTTCGGGCCAGAGACCGGCGCCGCCGCGGTGAGCGATGTTCAGACAGGACATAAGATCCGGCAACGACGATTCCGTCTCATGTTAGGACAAAACCGCCTTGCAGATGCAATGGCCTTAATGGAA
>CAZTCU010000054.1:0-8062 GCA_964612235.1 uncultured Rhizobium sp. | reverse complement strand
GCCACGATCTCGAAGTGCAGCGCGGGGTAGCCATCCACCGTCGCCTTCACTTCCAGCACGCAGGGCTTGCCCGTCCGCAACAGGGTGCGGAGATCGTCACGCTGGGCTTCGAATGCGTTGCGCTCGAACAGCTCGGAGAGTTTGCTGCCGGAAATATCGCGTCCGAAACGGCGCAGAAGCGACGTTCCGGCTATGCGCGCTCGAAAATCTTCACCTTCGTGCAGCGGCTCATAGACAACGAGATGGCTCATCAGACGCGCCAACGGGCGCGAAGGCACATGCCGGCCGATTACGAAGCCGCCTTCTTCGTTGCGTTCGCGCCAGAATTCGAAGAGATGCCTTGCGTCATAGTGAGACGGTTCACGCATGACTGTGAACACTTCATGGAAGCCTGCGGCCTGGGCGTCGACGTCGCCCCAAACGAGACCGAGTGCTTGCATGAACAATTCCTTTCAAAGGCTTATTTGTTGGAAAGATGCGGACCACAGCTCGAAAGCCAGCACTTTCGAGGACACGGCGTCCGGCAGCCTTGCAATGCAAGACTTCCATTTGCGTTCCCGCTTTTCAAACGTGCGCACCGCATTCGAGTCAAAAGTCCGTGCATAGGCGCGGACAAATTTGACGAAACTTTTTCTCGAATGCGGCGCTACGTCGCGAATTATTTGCTGCTGGCTTCGCGCGGACGGTTTTTGCCGATAAATCCGAACATGTGTCCCGCAACGTTACGCATCTGGATCTCTTCCGATCCTTCGGTGATGCGATACCGCCGATGATGACGGTAAATATGCTCGAACTGCTTGTGGCGCGAATAACCCATGCCGCCGTGCACCTGCATCGCCCAATCCGCGGCGTTACAAACGAGCCGATTGCCGCGATAGTTGCACATTGACACCTTGTCGGAGAGATAAAGCTGTATCTCCGGCCCGGTCATGCGGTCCATTTCCCACGCCGTGCGATAGATCAACCAGCGCAGCATTTCGGCCTCGGTCTGGAGTTCGACCAGCGGCCATTGGATCGCCTGATTGCGCGACAGCGGCTTGCCGAAGGGTTTGCGATAGTTCGCGTAGTCTACGCTCTCGTTGATGCAGTATTGCGCAGCACCCACGCCGCTCGCCGCCTGACGGATGCGGTTCTCATGGACGAAATGGCGGGCAAGCACGAGGCCGTTGTCGACGGGGCCGAATACGGCGGTATCTGGTACCCACACATTGGTGAAGGACACGCGCGCGTGGTCCGTGGGCATGTTGAAGGTCCACATATATTCTTCGATCTTCACGCCTTCGGCATCCATCGGCACGATCAGGCAGGTGAGCCCCCGTGCATCCCCATCCGCGCCGCTCGTCCGGCAGAACACCATGTCGTGTGTCGCCACATGGACGCCGGTGTTCCACATCTTGGCGCCGTTGATGCGCCAGCCATTGCCGTCCTTCACGGCGCGGGTTTCCATCCAGGTGGCATCCGAACCATGGTCCGGTTCGGTGAGACCGAAGGCGATGCGGGTCTTGCCGGACAGCATTCCCGGCAGGAGCGTTTTCTTCTGCTCCTCCGTCCCGAAATCGCGGAACATCAAAAGTTGCGGGAAATTGCCGACAACGGATGTTTCGTTCTGCAAATCGTTGTGCAGGCCCAATCCCTTTGCCGCCAGATGTTCGCGGATGACGGCCATGGCGAGATTGCCGATGTTCTTGCCACCGAATTCTTCCGGCAACGCCAGGCGCAAGAACCCGGCCTTGTCCGCCCGGCGTCGCATCTCGCCCAACAATTCTTCCCATTCCTTGCGGGGAAGTCCGCCATGTTCGAAATCGGTGCGCGCCCATTCGCGGCGATGGTCGAAGAATCGATTGTTGTCGTCCTGCTCCTGCAGCGGTTTGATTTCGCGTTCGATGAAATCGTCGATCCGCACCAGCAAATCTGTGATTTCCTTGGGAATTGTGAAGTCCACGGCCGTTCCTCCAATATTAGTGCTCTAAGTTTAGCGCCGATCTGTGGGCGCTATGCAACAGCGGCGTCTTGACTTCGTTTTTGGGCGGGCGTACCCACGCTGACCTTCTTCGGGCACGGGGTCCGGGGAAAAACCACGAGCCGGGAATGACAGATAGTTCGCGCAAGGTCTGCGGTACCGCACCTTCCGTCCCGGAAGGCGGAAAAACCGCGCATGCTCGTGAGGAGAACGCCGCATAAATTTGCGACCGTTCTGAGAGTCCACCCCTCCCGAGCCCGGAAGCTTCGGAGGGGATTTTTGTATCTGCCATTCGAATGCGCCACCGGGCCGGGCTAAAAAGAAAAGTCCGTGTCATGGCAGACGTTTTGGAATTCGATCCCGCAAATGCCGGCGAACGCATCGAAGGCTCCGGCCTCGACGCCTGGCTGAAGGAAGCGCGCGAGCTTTTGAAGCTCGCGGGGCCGCTTGTCATCACCCAGCTTGCCCAGATGGTCATCCTGACGACCGACATCATCATGCTGAGCCGTTACAGCGAAACGGCGCTGGCGGGTGCGGGTCTCGGAAATACCGTGTTCTTCCTGTGCTGGCTGATCGGCACGGGGCCCGCCGCGGCCGTCTCCCCGATGGTGGCCCATATTCTCGGCGCGCATCCGAAGGATCGCGCCAATGTGCGCGGCGTCGTGCGCATGGGGTTGTGGTCGGTGCTGGTGCTGTGGCTGCCGCTCGCGGTACTGCTGTTTTCCACCGAACCATTGTTGATGATGGTGGGACAGAACCGCCAATTGGCACATGCAGCGAGTCAATTCGTGTTTCCGTTGGCTTTCGGCCTACCCTTTTCACTGGGCTTTCAGGTGCTGCGCAATTACTCGACCGCGTTGAACCGGCCGAACGCGTCGCTGATCGTCATGGCGCTGACCGTGTTCTTCAACGCGGCAGGCGACTACGCACTGATCTTCGGCCATTTCGGTGCGCCGCGGCTGGGCATCACCGGCGCGGGCATTGCCAGTGCATGCTCCTATGCGTTCAGTTTCTTTGCGATGGTGGTTGTCATCTACCTGACGCCTGAGCTGAAGAAATACCGGATGTTCCGGCGCTTTCATCGTCCTGACTGGGCGAAGTTCGCGGAGCTTTACAAGCTGGGCATTCCCATCGGGTTGACGATGATCTTCGAGGCGATGCTGTTCAATTCCTCGATGCTCATCATGGGGACGTTTGGAACAGAATACGTTGCCGCTCACCAGATTGCACTGAACGTGCCGTCGATCACCTTCATGGTGCCGCTCGGCATTGCATTGGCGGCGACAGTTCGCGTGGGGTTGTCGGCGGGTGCGGGCGACCGCGTTGGCGTGCGGCGCGCGGGTTACACAGCCATGATCATCGGCGCCGGTTTCATGCTGGTGTGCGCGATCGTGCTGGGCCTGTTTCCGCGCGCCATCGCGGAGCTTTACTTCGCGCCGACGCCGACGAACGCCCATGTGATTTCGCTGGTGGTGAGTTTCCTATACCTGGCAGCCGCCTTTCAGGTGTTCGACGGCTTGCAGGTGGTGGGGGCGCTGTCGTTACGCGGTCTCAAGGATGCCCGCGCGCCGATGTGGATCGCGGGTGCCTGCTATTGGATCGCGGGATTTCCGACCTGCTACCTGCTGGGCGTCACGTTCGGCATGAAGGGAACGGGGATCTGGATCGGACTTGCCTTCGCCCTGCTCGTTGCGGCGGCGGCAATGTGCGGGCGGTTCTATTATCTGGCCCGGGATCGCTAGGTCTTACCGGCGGTTAGCCGAATATGGCTGCCGCCGACGACCCACTTGGGAAGCGCCCAAAGCGGGAGTAGAATGTAGCCGTTTTCGAGAATCTGAGGTCGTCCATGCGGACATTCGGCTTGGCCGTTTTGGCAAGCGCACTGGTTCTGGCTGCACCGGCTTATGCGTCGGGCATAGGCCCGGTGGCGCATATGAATTTGCCTTCGACCTTGAATGAGACGGGCGCAGGCGAAATCCATTCGGTCAAACCGGGTGACGGCGTCGACATCGCGTGCGCGGCACTTGAGACCAATCCCGGTGCCGACGTGCGCGTGGTGATGACCCTTGCGCAGGTTTCCGGTGAAACAAAAACAGGTTATCGCAAGCTGATGGCGACCGACGAAAAGGTCGTCAAGAACACCGTTCATTTCCGCGTGCCGGAAACCGACGGCATCGAAAACCACACCGTGCATCTCAAGGTGTATGTGGTCGGCGACAAGGGCGCGCAAAGCTGCGACGCCGGTTTGATGAAGATCGTCTAAAGCGCGAACGTAACAGCCAGTACACCCAACGCGCCCGCCGCAAGCCAGATCGCGGCGCGGACATGACGGGTTCGTTTAAGCTGCGCTTCTGCTATCGCGCGCGTCGTGTCCGGGTGAAGGCGCAAACCGCCCTCCTCCAGCATGTTCGAGAGTGTTTCGGCGTTGCGCAGGATCTGGGGCAGGTTCTGTGCGAACTTGCCGAGTGCGCTGAAACCTTCCGCGGCCTCACGCAGACGGGCTTCCGGTCCCATCTGGTTCATCATCCAGCTTTCCATCACGGGACGGGATGCTTCCCAGATGTCGAATTCGGGATCGAGCCCGCGCGCAACACCTTCGACGACCATCATGGTCTTTTGCAGCAACACCAGTTGCGGCTGAAGCTGCATATCGAAACGGCGCGTGGTGTCGAATAGCTGCTGCAACAGCCGCGCCATGGAAACATCGCGCGCCAGGCGACCGAAGACCGGCTCGCCCACCGCGCGCAGGGCTTGCGCGAATGTGTCGATGGGGTGGTGCGGGGGAACGAAGCCGTATTCGTAATGAACCTCTGCGATGCGGCGGTAATCGCGCGCGAGAAAACCGGCCAAAGTCTCCGCCATGAAGCGGCGCATCGGCGGGTCGAGGCGGCCCATGATGCCGAAATCCACCGCCACCACGCGGCCGCTTTCATCGACGAACAGATTTCCCTGGTGCATGTCGGCATGGAAGAAGCCGTCGCGCAGGGATTGCATGAGGAACGAGCGGACGATGGTCTGCGCCAGCTTCTTTGGATCGTGACCGGCGGCTTCCAGCACAGCGACGTCGCGGATCGGCGTGCCCTCGATCCATTCGGTGGTCAGAACCCGTTCATGTGTGCGGTTCCAATCGACGACGGGCACCCTGAAATCGAGATCGTTGCGCGTGCGTTCCGCCAATTCGGAAGCTGCTGCCGCTTCCATGCGCAGATCGAGTTCGAGCGCGGTCGATGTCGCGAGGGTTTCGACGACCGTGGTAACGCGCAGGCGGCGCGCCTCTTTGGAGAACCTCTCCGCGAAACGTGCGGCAAACGCGAAGGCGGAGATATCCGCCATGAACTCTTCCGCGATGCCGGGGCGCAAAACCTTTACCGCGACGCTGCGCGGCGGATCGTCGGTCGTTTCCGCCTTGTGGACTTGCGCGATGGAAGCGGCTGCGATCGGTTCGGAGAAAGACGAGAAGGCGCTTTCAAGCGGCGCATTCAACGCTTCGGCGACAGCCGCTTTGGCGACAGACATGGGAAACGGCGGCAGACGGTCCTGCAACGAGGCCAGTGCATTGGCCACTTCCGTTCCAACCACATCGGGCCGGGTCGCAAGAACTTGTCCCAGCTTGATGTAAGCAGGTCCAAGGCTTTCCAGAGCGTTGGCGAGGCGTATTCCGGGGGTGCCTTCTTCGTGTGCCTTGCCTCCACCCCCGAAAATCCAGCGCGCAAATTTGAGCGACGGGGGCATCCGGTCTTTGAATTCTTTCGGCAGCAAGGCGTCATGCCGCGCAAGCGTGCGCGCGGCGCGCCACAATCGTCCGATATCTGCCATTGCGCGCAGCATCAGATCCGCCAGCCGGAATGCATTGCCGCGATGCCGCCCATGAAATTGCGGACTTTCACCTGCGAAAGGCCAGCGTTCTCGATCATCCTGGCGAACTGCGCCTGCGGCGGGAACTTGCGGATGCTTTCGGCGAGGTAGCGATAGGCGTCCGCATCGTCTGCCACGACCTTTCCGATGCGCGGCAAAACGGAGAAGGAATATCGATCGTAGAGCGTGTCGAGGATCGGTGCTTCGACCTTGCTGAATTCCAGACAGAGGAAGCGTCCGCCCGGCCGCAGCACGCGGCGGGCTTCAGATAACGCCTTGTCTATGTGCGTCACATTCCGGATTCCGAAGGCGATGGTGTAGGCGTCAACGCTCGCATCCGGCATGGGCAGGCATTCCGCATTGCCGCACACCCAGCGGATGGTGCCGGTGCCAAGAACGTCGCTGCGCTTCAGGCCCTCGTTCAACATCGCCGCGTTGATATCGCAGATCACGACCTCGGCTTCCCCGCCCCTCGTCTTCGCGCGTTTGGCGATACGCACGGCAATGTCGCCGGTGCCGCCCGCCACATCGAGCACGCGCATGCCGGGCTGAGGATTGAGCCAGTCGACTAACGCATCCTTCCACAGCCGGTGAACGCCACCGCTCATCAGGTCGTTCATCAGGTCGTATCGGTTCGCGACCGAGGTAAACACTTGGCCGACGAGTTCTTCTTTCTGGTCTTCGGGCACTTCGAGGAAGCCGAAGGAGGCGGTCTTGCTGGGGACAGTCATGGTTCCGTGACCTTACACCACTGTCCGGGCGCCCCGCGATGCGGCAGCATTCCCGCCCGAGGAGAACCCTATGCCCGAATTGCCCGAGGTCGAGACCGTCAGGATGGGCCTCGAACCCGTGTTGGACGGACACACCTTCACCAAGGTGGTTACCCGCAGGGAAGATCTGCGCCGCCCCTTCCCGCCCGACTTCGCCAAGAGGTTGACGGGCCGGAAGGTGAAGCGGCTGTGGCGGCGGGCAAAGTATCTTTTGGCGGACCTGGATGACGGTGAGACGCTGGTCGTGCATCTCGGCATGAGCGGGCGAATGGCTGTCTATGCCGAAGGCAGAGGCCGCGAGCTTGGTATCTACGCGCACGAAGCGGCCCATCCCGAAGCCGGACATGGCAAGCACGATCACGTGATTTTTAAAACGAACGCGCCCGCAAAGATCGTGTTCTCGGATCATCGCCGTTTCGGGCTGATGACATTGCTCGAAACGGACAAGCTGAACGATGACCCACTGTTCGACGGGCTCGGGCCGGAGCCGCTCTCGAAGGATTTCGATGCGGCCTATCTGAAAGGCGCGCTCAAGGGCAAACGCACGCCCATCAAATCGGCCCTGCTCGATCAGCGTGTGGTGGCGGGACTGGGCAACATATATGTGTGCGAGGCGTTGTTCCTCGCCCATATTTCACCCAAGCGGCTCGCTTCCAAAGTTCAGAACGACAAGATCGCGCCGCTGGTGGACGACATCAAAGTCACTCTGAAAGAGGCGATCAAAGCCGGCGGCTCAAGCCTGCGCGATCACGCACGTCCCGATGGCAGCCTCGGCGAATTCCAGCATCGCTTTCGCGTTTATGATCGCGAAGGCAAGCCCTGCCCCGGCCAAGGCTGCAAAGGAAAGATCAAGCGCATCGTGCAGGCCGGGCGCTCGACCTTTTATTGTCCGAGCTGTCAGAAGTAGACGTTCTCGCTAGGGAGCCTTCCTCGGATCTGGAAGCGCTTCGCCGGTTTCGAGGAGACTCTTGAGGCTGGACAGGATCATCGGCCAGCCTCCGGAAACCTTTGCAATGAGGTCAGAATTCTCCACGCCGCTTTCGTGGCTGACTGTGAGCTTGACCAAAAGACCTGCAGATTCGATCAGATAGGTCATGCGCGAATATCCTTCCGCGCGGGCATCTTCGTGATGCTGGTGCTGCCATGAAATCACGAGCCTGTGCGGCCGTTGGGATTCGAAGATCGTTCCGCTGTCCCAGACTTCACCCTTGGAATCCTTCATCTCCCACGAAGAGCCTGCGGTCCAATTCGATTCCTGATGCATATTGAACCAGTAGGACTTCATGAGTTCCTTGTTGGTGAGTGCGTCCCACACCTTGTCGGCGGTGGTGCGGATGTAGGTGACGTAGAGGAATTTCGACTTGCTCATTTCCTTGGCTTTCTGTTGTAAGTCTGGCTGTGACGGATCAAAGGTTTCCGGCATCAGGCGACGATTTCAGGTTCATGATGTCTATGGGTTTTCCGGTTTCGAGCAGCG
>CAZTCU010000053.1:0-13195 GCA_964612235.1 uncultured Rhizobium sp. | reverse complement strand
AGCGGAAATCGCCCTAAGTGGACGGGCCGGATTAATCTCGACCCCAAGGCCCTTCATGCCCCACGAAATTGGAAAACTGGGAGAATGATTTTCGTGAATTCAATGTCAGACCTTTTTCACGAAGATGTTCCTTTCGAATTCATTCAAGAGGTCTTTGAGGTTATGAGGGATACGCCTCAACATACCTATCAACTTCTAACCAAAAGAGCTGAACGCTTATCTCTCGATGCGTCAAATATTAGATGGCCGAATAATGTTTGGATGGGTGTCAGTGTTGAGAGCGACGCTTATCTTTATCGCGTCGATCACTTACGGAGGACGAGCGCTGCCATTAAATTTTTGAGTCTCGAGCCGTTGCTCGGTCCGCTGACTGATATGAATCTTAGTGGAATTGATTGGGCAATTGCTGGCGGAGAGAGCGGTCCCGGTGCCCGCCCAATGGAGCCCGAGTGGGTTAGGTCAATTCGCGACCAATGCCGAAAGCAGAAGGTCGCCTTTCATTTCAAACAATGGGGCGGCGTAAACAAAAAAAAGACAGGTCGGACTTTGGATGGGCGTACATGGGATCAGTTCCCAAAGAAAAGAATTCATATAGCGCAAGCTGCAACCGGATAGTTAGTTGTCCCGCGCCTTCGTAAAGGAAACCGCCGACTCCGCCCCGCCGCCTGAGCGGATGGTGGAGGATGGGCCTAATCTGGTTACGCAGGCGGGGTTCGAGATGATTGCAGGGCATGTCGCCCGCATCGAAGCCTCGCTCAAATCCGAGACCAATGTGTTGTTGCGCGAAACGCTGGAGCGGGATTTGCGCTATTGGGCTTTGAAGAAGGCGAGCGCGGAGATCGTGGCGGCGCCTTCCGATGGGACGGTGGCGTTCGGGTCGAAGGTCTCCATCGAGCGCTCCTTGGCGAACGGGCGGCGCGTGCAATCGTTTCGGATCGTGGGCGTCGATGAAGCCGATCCGGCGAAAGGGCTCATCAGTTTTCGGTCTCCGCTGGCGGCGGCGCTTATCGGGGCGCGCGCGGGCGATATCATCGAGGCGGAGAAGCCGCTGGGGGAGATCACGGTTCTCTCTGTTGAGAATTAGATACGAACTGCTCCCTCTCCCCCTTGGGGGAGAGGGTTGGGGTGAGGGGGTGGTGTTTCAACGCTCTCGCTTGTTTGAAGTTCGTTGCGCTTTCGCAGCCATTCAAAAAACAATTCGCGCGCGGCGGCATTCGCCCCCTCACCCCTGCCGTGCTTCGCTGCTGCTCAGCACCCCCCTTCGGGGGAGAGGGAGAAGAATGTGTGTTTGATATTGTTATTGCGACGGCGGTGTTGTTGTGCCGGCGTCGGGCATGTCCGGCGTGCTGTCCATCGTGTGGCCCATCGGGCAGTTCATATTCATGCCGCTGCTATCGGTCGTCGACGCTCCCGAATGCATCTGATGGCGGTCGCAGGCGCGGGTCTTGCCATAGGCGCGATCGGTCGCGTTGGGGCCGTTGGTGTTCATCTGGCCTTGCGTGCTCATGGTGGTGGACGAATTTCCGCCGTTCGGCGTGGATGCGTTCATATCCGTGCCGCTTTGCATTTGGGTTTCGTTCTGCGTGCCGGTGGTTTGGGTGGAGGTGCCGCTGCTCGTCGTAGCGCCGGTTCCGGCCGGTTGGGCCACGGCAGCTCCCGGCATCGCGAGAAGGGCTGCCAACCCTGCGCTCGCGAAAAGAAGCGCTGCTTTCCTGTTCCTGTTCTGCATGTCGATTGTCCTTCGTTTGGGGATTTCCCTCTCTGCGAATGACAATGACCGGAAGGACGCGCGCGTTCCTGTTCCGCGCGATGTTCCCTCGAGCGCGCGTTTACTTTGTGACGTGTGGAAGACGGCGGTTTCCCGCTTGCCGCCTTGTTGCCCGATTTGCCGCGCGGGAACCCTTGTCGGGCATCGCCGTTTCCTCCCCGACCATTTGGAAAACAGGAGCCGGTCATGAAAACTCATATTCTTGCCACAGGGGCGCTTATTGCTTGCTTCGGCCTGGCTGCCTGCGGGCATACGGCCGGGGAAAGAACGCTTTCGGGCGCCGCCATAGGTGCGGGCGCCGGTGCCGCTATCGGTGCGGCCACGGGTACGGCCGCCACGGGTGCCGCCATCGGCGCAGGCGTCGGCGCACTTGCCGGCTACGCCACAACCCCGCACGACGAAGGTTATCGCGAACGCTACCGTTCGCATTATAACCGCGATTATCCGCGCGAATGCGATTACGACCGCCGCTGGTGGGACGAACATGGCGGCCCGCGCGCCTATCACGAAGAGTGCGAATACTAGAACCGCACCCGAATAAAAAATCGCCCGCGATGCCCAGCCTCTGCATCGCGGGTGATTTTTTGTGCGCATCGACGATCAGAACAATAAACCCTCCCCTTGAGGGAGGGTCGAAATTGCGAAAGCAATTTCGGGGAGGGGTCATCGTTGCAACGGACCCCTCCCCGAAAAATTTCTTCGCTGCGCTTCGAAATTTTATCGACCCTCCCTCAAGGGGAGGGTTCAAGCGAATTTCACCAGCTGAACGACCACGCGGCTATCCGCCAACCCGCTGTCGTCTTGTCGAGCGCGTAGGTGATCGTGCCGTATTCGGCCATCGTCTTGGTGCCCTGTTTGAACGTGTAGTCCGTCGGCATCACGACGTAGGCGTGGTCGCCTTCCACCGTCAGCCGTTTGGCGCTGTGCGGGATGAGTTTGCTGTCGGTGACTTTGCGGGCAGTGGAATCCTTGCCGAAATCGGCGAGCCAATCGTTGAACGCGGTTGCGCCCGACCAATGGTGCGGCGGGAATTCGTCGATGATCGAGGGGGCGGCCACATGCGTTGCGGCGGCCGCCGGTATGTCGCCCTTGTTCATCGCGGCGATGAAGGCATGGATCGTGGCCGTCACATCGTCTTCGTCGGACGCCCACGCGGCAGTACCGGAAACAAGCGCCAGAACCGCGCCTGCCAAAATGATCCGTTTCATGAAATCCTCCCCGTGTTGTGAAACACCGGGAGAGCGTGGTCCCAAAACAGCTCCTTCACAAGCTCCGCCGAGCGGCAGAGGTGAGTACACCGGCGTCTTTGATCCTGCGCAATCTGGGCGGCCAAGATGTCTTGTAGCCTTGCCGACAATGGAAATCGGGTGGTGAAAATGGGCGTTCTGCCGGTGCGAGTGGGTCTTGTTTCGGGGTTGTTCTTCGCTTTCTGGCAATTCCTGTGGTCGTTCCTGGTGGCCATCGGGCTCGCCCAACCGCTGCTGGATGTGATGGCCTGGGCGCAGTTCTTCGACCTTTCGCCCGCGCTCCAGCCGTTCCAGTTTCAGCGGGCAATGTTCCTGATAACGCTATGGCTTCTGGGCGGCTTCTTCGTGGGGATCGTGGCGGGATTGAGCTGGAATGCGCTGCACACCGTCACCGAACACGAAGAGGAATGGCGGCCGCTGTCGCGCTGATCCTGTTTTGAAGAAGGGGATTTCGATGGTCAATCCATATCGTGTCGGGCTTTGGTTCGGGATTTTTATGGCCTTGTGGCATACGTGCTGGTCGGTGCTGGTGGCGACGGGCTTCGCGCAGGCCTTGATGGATTTCGTGTTCTGGGCGCACTTTATCTCGCCGGTCTATCACGTCGAGCCGTTCGAGATCAGCCGCGCGGGCATTCTGGTGGCGTTCGTGTTCTTCGTGGGCCTGATCGCAGGCACGATCGGCGCGTACATCTGGAACGCGTTCCACACCCGCGAAACGAACGATTAAAGCAGCTCTTTGACAAGCTCCGACGGGCGGCAGAGGCGGATGCCCTTGTCGGTTTCCACGATGGGGCGGTTGATGAGCACGGGGTTCGCGGCCATCGCATCCAGGATCTGGTCGTCGGTGACGCCGGGCTTTTCCAGACCCAGTTCTTCGTAGAGCGGCTCCTTCTTGCGCGCGACCTGGCGCACGGGCACGCCCATGCGCTTGATCATGGTGGCAAGATCGGTGCGCGACGGCGGGGCTTTCAGATATTCGATAATGCGCGGTTCATGGCCCGCGGCGCGGATCAGCGCCAGCGTGTTGCGCGAGGTGCCGCAATTGGGATTGTGCCAGATCGTGATGGTCATTGGTTTGTGATGTCTCTTTCGATGGAATCGCGTGCGAGTTTAGAGGACGCCGGTGTTGCGCGCGCGGTGGCGGCGCACCCAATCCATGCCGCGCCAGGCGGGCACGGTGAGGTTGTCCTGCAGGATGAGCGGCGCGCCGTCGCGCGCCAGCGCTTCGTCCAGCTCCTGCGGGTCGACGGGGAAATACTCCCGGCATCCCGGCTGGTTCAGCACGATGCTCGTCGACACGTGGCGATAGGCGGAGAAGGTGAGCGTGCCCAGCACCTCTTCCTCGGTCTCCACCGTATAGGTGCCCGCGGGCTGGGCGCGGTCGAACCCGTCCAGGATGAACGGGCGGCTGAAAGTGATGGTGCGCTTGGTCCGGCGCGTCTGCATGTCGGTCTCCTTCTTGGTGTGGGCGGCGCAGGGAGAGGGGATTAAGCCTCCCCCCGCTGCCAACCTTCAGTCCTTGGTCGCTGTTGCGACGACCGACCGGGTTTCTCGCTCCGCCGGAGGCGGAACGGCACAAACGGGGCCGGCTTCGGACCGAACCGGCATGGCTTCATGCCAGGTCGATGTCACGCTTTCGCCGAGCCCTTTCACGGTCGTCCTAAGGGTCAGTTTTTTGCGCACGAATAGTCTTTCTGAGGTCGACGCAAGGCGCCGCCCCGGTTGTAATATGCCCCTGCCGCTGGGAAGAAAGTAAGGATACAGCATCCGGCCAGAAAAAGGGGAAAATAAAGCCCTGCGGGCGCGATTTATTTCTGTCCTTTTCTGGAACTGTTTCGCGCGTTTTATTTCAGTCTGACCCATCAATACTTTCGGTGTCTGATGGGGTTCCCACAGCCTTCGGTTGCCCGCCTTGCGGCGCACGCGACGCCGCCATCCCTGAACGAGGGGTAATATTTACGGCGGAAGCCCCCTTTTCGCCGCCGGGCATGCTACAAACGCCTATGGCAAACACGAACGAAGATCACAAACGCAAGGCCCAGACCCATTTCACCGCCTCCGAACAGCGCGACGCGCTGGTCAAGCAGGAGATCGAGAAGGAGCGCCTGGCGCTCGCCGCCCGCACCGCCAAGCTCAAGGCGCTGAGGCTGGCCAAGGAAGCCGAGGACAAGGCGGAGGCCGAACGCGAGGCCCTGGCCAATCCACCCAAGCCGAAGGCCAAGTCCAAGGCAAAGAAAGCCCCGGTTTCCGCCTAGGACAGGGTCCATTTGAGGCCCGGTTTCCACACGGGAGTTTGTGTTTTCAGCGGTATCGTCCTATATGGCGGGCACGCGGCGGCGTCCGTCGGATGAAAGCGCACCTGTTACCACTCCAAATCGCCTTAAGTGTGCGCCTGGACGAGACAGCCACTTCTTCCCAAACGCCTCCCCAGCGTCCGGCCCGGCATGTCGCAGGGACGGAACCCGATGCTTGAAGGACTAGAAATGGCTATCGGAACAGTGAAGTTTTTCAACACCACCAAGGGCTTCGGCTTTATCGCCCCGGAAGAAGGCGGCAAGGACGTGTTCGTCCATGTCTCCGCCGTCCAGGCAGCCGGCCTGCGCAGCCTGAATGAAGGCCAGCGCGTGCAGTTCGACATCCAGCCGGATGCTCGTGGCAGCAAGGCAGCAAACCTGAAGGCCCTCTGATCCTCGGATCAGTGTGAAAAACCGAACGGGCGGCGGAGGAAACTCCGCCGCCTTTTTCTTTGCCCGTTTGTGGCGGTTCCCTGACGACGTTGAAACCCGGTCAAAACCCCCTACGTTTGACGGGTATGGTTCTGGGGATTTACGAGATGACCGACGCCGCACACGCCTACCCGCCCCGCCCGGTGCCCGATCACGAGTCGCTGCGCACCATGGCGATCATCGTCTATGCGCTGATGCTGGCCTCGTTCGTCAGCATGCACACCGCGGCGATCGTGGCGGTGATCCTGGCCTATGTGAAACGCGGCGATGCGCGCGGCACGATCTGGGAAACCCATTTCGACGCGGTGATCTCCACCTTCTGGATCAGCCTGATCGTGCTGATCGTCGCCATTCCGCTGTGCTTCGTGCTGGTCGGTATCCCGATCCTGTTCGCACTGGCGATCTGGTATCTCTACCGCAACATCAAGGGTCTGGTGCGCGCGATCGACGGGCAGCCTTATTGAACAACATTTGTCATCCCCGGCCGAGCGACAGCGAGGGGAAGGGGATGACAGTTGTGTTTAAGCCTTGGTGCTTGGCCGCTCAGCTACCCGTTTGAACCAGGCGTTGATATTGGCGAATTCCGGGTTCAGCGGCTGGCCGACCGTGTTTCCGAAATCGAGGAACACGTAGAGCATGATGTCGGCGAGCGTGAAGCGCTTGCCGCAGACGAAGTCCTTGCCGGCCATTTCGCCGTCCAGCCATTTGAGGCGATCCTGCGCCATGCGTTTCAAACCGTCGGCTGCTTCCGGCACCGTCACGATGCGATCCTTGAACAGCGGCAGGCCCTGGCTGAAGCGGAAACCGTTCGCCATCGGCTCGCAGATGTTGAGATCGATGCGCCGCGTCCATTTGCGGGCTTCGGCCTTCTGTTCGGGATTGGCGCCGATCAGCGGCGGATTGGGATGGATATCTTCGAGATATTCGCAGATCGCGGTGATCTCGGTGACGCAGTGACCGCTGTCCAGTTCGAGCGCCGGCATCTGGCCGGCCGAGTTCTTCTGCAAATAGGGCTCGCGGCGGTTGTCGCCCTTCAGAAGGTCGACGTCCTCGCGGGGGATTTCGATGCCCTTTTCGGCCATGAACATGCGCACGACGCGCGGATTTGGCCCGATGGAATTGTAGAATTTCATGGCGTTTCCCTTGTGCTGTGAATGGCTTTATGTAGCTGACGTTAAGGGGCTTAACCGATGAACGTCAAACCGGCGGGCCAGCGCAACGAGACGCACAGGATCCTGATGGTGATCCTGGCGGTGTTTTTGATGGTGGGCGGCATTTTGCTTTCGCCGCTGCCGATCCCCGTGCCTGCCGGGCTTGTTACCTTCCTTGCCGGGTTTGCTATCCTCGTCACCTATTCCAAGAGCTCGCGCCGCTTCGTGCAATACATCCGCCACAGGAACGATTGGCTCTCCCGCACGCTGGATTGGGCGACGCATCGCGCGCCCGACAAGCTGCGCGCGGTGCTGCATCGCACGCGGCCGCATGCGTTGCGCCGCCACGCCCGGTTGCGCGAAAGAAAGAAAAACTGATGGCCATTCCGTTCATCCGCACGCTGGAAGCGCCGTATGAGGCGAGCCTTCAATTGAGCCCGCTGGTGAGCCGCGTGCTGGCGCACAATCCGGGGCCGTTCACCTTCAAGGGCACCGGCGTTTACATCGTGGGCAAGACGGATGTGGCGGTGATCGATCCCGGCCCGATCATTCCCGAACATCTCGATGCGTTGAAGCGCGCGCTCGACGGAAAACGTGTCACCCATATTCTCATCACCCACACGCACAACGACCATTCGCCCGCCGCCCAGCCGCTGAAGGAATGGACGGGCGCGAAGACTTACGCCTACGGGCCGCACGGTTCCGGCAAGGCGGAAGACGGCGTGAAAGTGGAAGAAGGCGGCGACATGGCGTTCCTGCCCGACGTGCGCGTGAAGGACGGCGACGTCATCAAGGGAAACGGCTTCACCTTCGAATGCGTCTACACGCCGGGGCACACGTCGAACCATATGTGTTTCGCATTGCGCGAAGAGAAGGCGCTGTTCACGGGCGATCACATCATGGGCTGGTCGACCACGGTGGTGACGCCGCCCGACGGCGACATGGCGCAATATATGGCGAGCGTAAGGAAGCTGCTCGCGCGCGACGATGAGATTCTCTATCCGACGCATGGCGCGCCGGTGACCGATCCGAAGCCATTCCTTGAGGCGTATCTCGATCATCGGCTGGATCGCGAACGGCAGATTCTGGCGTGCATCAAGGAAGGTGTGGCCACGATCCCGGAAATGGTCGCGCGCATGTATGTCGACGTGGACAAGCGGCTGCATCCCGCGGCGGCGCGTTCGGTGCTCGCGCATCTCATTCAATTGACGAATGAAGGGCGGGTCACGCTGAACGATGGCAGATACACACTGAACTGATCTATTCGGCTACCGGGATCGAAAGCTCGATCGGCGGCAGCTTGCGCCACGCCGCTTTCTTCGCGCGCGCGGGCGAGACGCCCAGCATGCGCAGTTGAAGCTCGGCGACCTTGGGGCCGGCTTCGGGGCCTTCGGTTCCCGACAGCCTGGCGAACAGAGCGGACAGCGTCATCGAGGCGAAGGTGTCGATCAGGAAATCGTCTATCGGGACGGTGAACGCGCCCTGGCGTGCGCCGCGTTTCAAGTCCGCGCGCAGATAGGTGATCACGTTCTCGCGCAAGCTCCGGAAGGACCATGCCGCACGAAACAGCGCCCAGCCCCATTCCGGTTGGGCGCTGGCGAATTCGATGAAACGTCGGGTGGCGGCACTGGTGCGGTCCACCGCGTCGTCGATGTCGGCCATCGCTTCGTCGAGCTGGCGCGTGATGCCGGCGGCGACGCGATAGGCGACGGTGGTGGCGATGTCGTCCTTGTCCTTGAAGTGCAGGTAGAAGGTGCCGTTCACCACGTCGGCGGCCTGCGCGATGCGGTTGACGGACGCGGCCTCATAGCCCTCGCGCGCGAAAATGCCCACGGCGGCGTCCATCAGGCGGGCGCGGGTGCGCTCGCTCTTGCCGAGGTTGCGGGCGGCGTTGGCGAAGAGGCCGGGTTTGTTCACGCGAATCTCCGGGTTCGGGACGACTTTGACAGATCGCCCTAAAAATGACAAACATCCCATAAATGGGATATATCCCAGTTACGGGGGAACAGCATGGCGACCCGCCTTCATCTCGGCCTCGATGCCGAAGAGCGCGCGAACAGTCCGGTTGCGCGGTTTTTCAATTCCGAAATGGCGCCGTTGCCCGCCCATGTGCGCGAGGCGCTGCTGACGGGCGCGATGGCGCATGAATTGTTGCCGTCCGTCGCGAGCGCGCGCGATCTGCAACAGAGCGGGTATTGGCCGGTGGAGACCGGGTACACGCTGGCGCCCGACAGGTCGGCGCGCGTGTTCGTGCTCACCGAAATGCCGGATGTGACGCCCGCGATGTGGGATTGGTGGTTCGCGTGGCATGGCAGCCATGCTGAACGCTACAAGCTCTGGCATCCGCGCGCCCATGTGCATGTGGCGTGGCAGGATGGGCGCGATGATCTTCCGAACTATGTCGGGCGTCTGTCGCAGGTCGTGGAATATATCGGTTCGTCGCGCCTGAACCTGACCATTCGGTTCGTGGCGCCTTCCACGCTTGGTTTCGATGAAGAACTTCTCGCGTCGCGTGGCGAAACGGCGATCTGTGCGCGGGGCGGCCTCGCGGGCACGCCGATGGAAACGGGATGGCTGGTGCATCACGTTCGCCCTGTTCCGGGCGGATCGGAAATGCGCTCGCGCTTCTGGATCGCGGGCGAGAACATCCGCCCGCGCAACATGCAAGGGGCGGCGGGCGCCATGATCGGGCGCGCCGCGAGCCGCTTTGCCGGATTCACGTCGACACAGGCCGCCGAACTTCTCGTGCATTGCGCGCAGGAGATGAACCATCTCGCGGCGATCCTCCCTGCCCTTTACGCGACGTTCAAGGAGGCACGCCAGTGAAACGCACACGGGAAAAAGGAACGACGCTGGCGCGCGGCGTGGACGGATTCGACGACGCGGTGCTCGGCACAAGCTTCAACGCGCGCGATCCGGGGCGCAGGCCCGATGTCGTGGTGCAGGCGAACAACGTGCCGGACGTGATCGACGCCGTGAAACGGGCGCGCCGCGACGGCATGAAGATCGGCATCTGCTCCGGCGGGCATAGCTGGGCGCAGAACCACATCCGCAACGGCGGGTTGATGCTGGATCTTTCGCGGCTCAACGAAATCAAAATCGACGCGGCGAAGAAGACGGCGACCGTCGGCCCCGGCTGTTTGTGCGGCGAGGTGAACGCGGCGCTCGCGAAGGAAGGTTTGTTCTTCCCGGTGGCGCATGCCTACACGGTGGGCATCGGCGGGTTTCTGTTACAGGGCGGCTTCGGCTGGAACAGCCGCATGCTGGGACTGGCGTGCGAGAACGTGACCGGCATCGATGTGGTGCTCGCCGACGGAACGCTCGTCCATGCGAGCGAAACGCAGAATCCCGATCTGTTCTGGGCGGCGCGCGGTGCGGGGCCGGGATTCTTCGGGATCGTGGTGCGGTTTCATTTGAAGCTGCACGCGCGGCCCAAATTCATCGGGCTGAAATTCCAGGTCTTCCGCATGGAACATCTGGAAGAGGTTTTCACCTGGGCGGATCGTGTGGGGCCGCAGGTTTCGCCGCGCGTCGAATTCCAGATGGTGATGAACCGCAAGGCGTTCGGCATTCGCGCACCGGGGATCGAGGTGATGGCGCCTGTGATGGCCGATAACCGGAAAGAGGCGCGCGACGCGGTTGCGTTCATGCAGGACAGTTCCCTTCGTGCAAAGGCGAGCCTGAACCTGCCGCTGGTGCCGATGTCGCTCTCCTTCATGATGAAGACCGGCGAGAAGACGCTGTTCCTTCCCAACACCCGCTGGCACGCGGACAATATGTGGATGAACGGGCCGGTCGATCCGATCCTGCCCGATCTGCGCCGCATCGCCGACACGCAGCCGCCCTCGCCCAGCCATGTGTTGTGGCTCAACTGGAATCGGAAGGGGCCGCGTCCGGACATGGCGTTCTCCATAGAAGCGCGGACGTATCTGGCGCTTTATTGCGGATTGCGCAGCGCGGGCGACGAGGCGCAGCACGGCAACTGGGCGACGGACAACATGCGCGCAATGGAAGCACACAGCCACGGCATTCAACTGGCGGATGAAAATCTGGCGCGGCGTCCGGCGCGCTTCCTGTCGGATGCGAACATGCACCGGCTGGACCGGATCAGGTCGAAATACGATCCCGAAAGCCTTTTCTGGCCGTGGATGGGGCGGCCCAGCCGGGAAGCGCCTGTGTATCCGGCGTTTCGGTCAAGCGTTCTGGAATTCCAGTCATAGCCCCTCGCACCCACCGGCCATAGCTTCGTTCGCGGCGGTGGACGGAGTATAGTCACATCCGTTCATGATGCCCCGTAGGGGCAACGTCCGGGAGGAAACACCGGCCGCCACAAAGCAAGCAAGCACTCGAACCATGGAGGAGGGCTCCCATGACCCGGCTTTTCGCGTTGCTGTATGGTGTTGTCGTGTATCTGATCTTTTTCGTTTCGTTTCTCTATGCCATCGGGTTTGTCGGCAATCTCATAGTGCCGAAGAGCATTGACAGCGGCACGCAGGGCCCGCTTGCGATGTCGCTCGTCGTCGACGTCGTTCTTCTGTCAATCTTCGCCCTGCAACACAGCGTCATGGCACGACCGGGCTTCAAGCACTGGTGGACGAAGATCGTGCCGCAGTCTGTCGAACGCTCGACCTATGTCCTGTTTTCCAGCCTCGCGCTCATCCTTCTCTACTGGCAGTGGATGCCGATCACGCAACCCGTCTGGACCGTCACCAACAATGCGGCGGCAACGGCATTGTGGGTCGTGTTTGCTCTGGGCTGGGGCATTGTGTTGCTCAGCACGTTCCTGATCAGCCATTTCGATCTCTTCGGCCTGCGCCAGGTCTGGCACAACTTCACAGGCCAAAGCTCGCCGCAGCCGGAATTCCGCTCGCCGTTTTTCTACAAATTCGTGCGGCACCCGATCTATCTGGGTTTCACTCTGGCGTTCTGGGCCACGCCGACGATGACGGCCGGGCACCTGCTGTTTGCCATCGCCACGACGGGATACATGCTGATCGGCATCCAGCTCGAAGAACGCGATCTCGTTGCCACTTTCGGGACGACATATGTGGAATACCGTCGGCGGGTCTCGATGATCATTCCGCTGTTGCCGAGATAAATGGATCGTGGAGCCCGCCTACCGGCCGGAACTGTGGCACGACTTGTTTGAGATGATCGGGGCGTCTGCGGGCGCCCTGGTCGGTCTTTTGTTTATCGTCATCACGCTGCATTTCGACAAGATCACCGAACGAACCGATTACAACATGCGCGCCACCATGCAGGGCGCGCGCTACAACATGCTCCATCTGCTCACGGTGCTGGTGGAAGCCGCCGTCATCCTCGCGCCGCAACCGTCCGCGTTCGCCGGAGCCGAACTGATCGCCATAAACCTCTTCGGTTTGCGCCTGCCCGTGGCCATCATCCACCGTTATTTCAACAAGAACATCACCATCAGCAGTAGAGGCGGTTTTCCGACGATGCTTCTTGCGACGATCATGCTTGCCTATCTGCTCGGCGCCGTCGGCGGCGGGATGATGTTCCATCATCCGGGTCGGGCGATGTATCTCGTTACAGTTTCCTGCCTTATCAAACTTGTGCGTTCGGTGCTTACGGCATGGATGCTGATGTTCGGCGTCACGCAGGCGCAGGCGAAATAAAGCGCGTTACCGCCGCGCCAGTTCCTTCACGTAGCTCCTGATGCGATAGGCGTTGACGCCCATGTCGGGGCCCGCGAGGCGGCTTTTGGACCGGATGTCGAGGCGCGCACCTTCGCCGGATTTGACCACGCGGATCACGATGTCGTCGGTAAAGCCGAACCAGAAACTGGTGTCGGTGCATTCGATGGTGCCGGCTTGCGGATCGAAGCCCACAAGATGCCAACCCATGCGCTTCACCGCGAAGAAGGCGCGCCAATAGAGCACCGGCACTTTGGTCAGGATCGCGATAGGCTTGACCCAGGCGTAGTATTTCTTCTGCAGCGCCGAGACGGTGGTGCGTTTACCTTTGTAGTCCAGCGTCAGCGGGCCCTCGTAACTTGCCGGTGTGTCCGCACTCTTGCGCAGGGGAAGCAGCGCCTTGAACTGCGGCGGGTTCATCACGTCGCTGGAAACATCGTGGATCGGCGGCATGGTGCGCAGCATCACGATGTCGTTCACCGGCGTGTAGAGGAACGCGATGGAGCCGATGAGCGCGGTGGCGCCATAACGCGCGGCGCGGCCGACATTGAGGAACAGCGCCAGCGCCGCCCACACAAACGAGAGCACGAACGACAATGCGCCCGCGAGCACCGCCCACGGGAAAATGCGCCACAGGCCGTTATAGGCG
>CAZTCU010000052.1:0-13609 GCA_964612235.1 uncultured Rhizobium sp. | reverse complement strand
ATGATCGCGTTCTTTTTCACGATACCGATCAGCAGAATGATGCCGATGATCGAGACGATATCGAGTTCGTGACCGGAGACGATCAATGCCAGCAACGCGCCAACGCCTGCCGAGGGAAGCGTGGACAGGATCGTGACGGGATGAATAAAGCTCTCATAGAGCACGCCCAGCACGATATAGACGGTGACGATGGCGGCCAGGATCAGCAGCAATTCGTTGGCGAGCGCGGACTGGAAGGCGAGCGCCGAACCCTGGAATGCCGTGGTGAGGCTGGGCGGCAGGCCGATGTCCTTTTCCGCCTGCTGGATGGCATCCACCGCGCTGCCGAGCGAATAATCCTGCGCCACGTCGAAGGAGATCATCGCGGCGGGGAATTGACTCAGGTGGTCG
The DNA here is from genome assembly GCA_964612235.1 of uncultured Rhizobium sp. Lineage (GTDB taxonomy): Bacteria > Pseudomonadota > Alphaproteobacteria > Micropepsales > Micropepsaceae > Rhizomicrobium. The sequence continues at coordinate 13,219 of CAZTCU010000052.1, read as the reverse complement.
ATCTCCAGGGGAACGGGGCGTTCCTCGACATGCGCGATGGCGCTCAACTGCACCTGCCCGCCGCCCGCGGACGGCAGATAGACGCTCGACAGTGAGGCGATGTCCTTCTGCAATTCGGGATCGGCTTCGAGGATGACGCGAAACTGGTTCGATTCCGTGAAGATGGTGGAGACGATGCGCTGGCCGAACGCATCGTAGAGCGCGTTGTCCACCGTTGCCGCCGTGATGCCGAAGCGCGCGGCGGTGTCGCGATCCACCGCGATATAGGCCGACAGGCCCATGTCGGTGAAATTGGTGGAGACGTTTTCGATCTCGTGCAGGGTCGCGAGCTTGGCCACCAGCTTGGGCACCCATTCGCGCAGTTCTGCGGTGCTCGTACCTTCAACGACGAATTGATAGGCGCTGCGGCTGACCGTTGAATCGATGGTCAGGTCCTGCACCGGCTGTAGGTAGAGCGAGACGCCCGCGATGTCGCGCGCTTCCTTGTCGAGGCGGCGGATGATGGTTTCGACGCCGTCGCGGTCGCCCTTGTCTTTCAGGTTGATGAGGAAGCGGCCATTGTTCAGCGTGGCGTTGGTGCCGTCCACGCCGATGAAGGACGAGAGACTGTCCACGTCGGGATCGGCGAGTATCTTGCGCGCCAATTCGTTCTGCCGGTCGGACATCGCAGAGAATGAAACGGTGGGGGCGCCGCGCGTCATGCCCTGGATGAAGCCCGTGTCCTGCAGCGGGAAGAAGCCCTTCGGGATCACGATGTAGAGCAGCACCGTCACCACCAGCGTGATGACGGCGATCAGCATGGTGAGCGGCTGGTGATCCAGCACCCAGCCGAGCAGGCGGTCGTATTCGCGGATGGTGCGGTCGAAATATTCCTGGGCGCGGATCGCGATCTTGCCCTGCCGGCGTTGCTCCGAGCGTTGGCGCAACAGCGTGGCGCAGAGCATCGGCACCAACGTCAAGGATACCACGGCGGAAATCAGGATCGTCACGGAAAGCGTGATGGCAAATTCGCGGAACAGGCGACCCACCACTTCCTGCATGAACAGGAGCGGGATCAGCACGGCGATCAGCGAGACGGTAAGCGAAACGATGGTGAAACCGATCTCGCCCGCGCCCTTCAAGGCCGCGTTGAGGGGGGTGTCTCCTTCTTCGATATAACGTGTGATGTTCTCGATCATCACGATGGCGTCGTCCACCACGAAGCCGGTGGAGATGGTGAGCGCCATCAAAGAGAGATTGTTGAGCGAAAAGCCGAGGACATACATCGCCGCAAAACTGCCGACGATGGAAAGCGGCACCGACAGGCTTGGGATGAACGTGGCGGGGATGTTGCGAAGGAACAGGAAGATCACCAGCACCACGAGGATGACGGCGAGGATCAGTTCGAACTGTACGTCGGAAACAGAGGCGCGGATCGTGTTGGTGCGGTCGGTCAAGACCGAGACCTGCACGTTGCCGGGCAATTCGGCTTCGATCTGGGGCAGGATCTCGCGAATGGAGTCCACCACCGAGATCACGTTCGCGCCCGGCTGGCGCTGCACGTTGAGAAGGATGGCGGGGCTGGTGTTGGCCCAGCTTGCGAGCTTCACATTCTCAGCACTTTGCGCGACGGTCGCGACATCGGTGAGGCGAACGGGCGCGCCGTTCTTGTAGGCGACGATGATGCTCTTGTAGTCCTCGGCGCTTCTGAGCTGGTCGTTGGCGTTGATGGTGTAGGACTGCGTCTTGCCGTCGAAGCTGCCTTTGGGCGCGTTGGAATTGGCGTTCGAGATGGTGGTGCGCAGGTCGTCGAGGTTGAGGCCGTAAGCGGCGAGCGCATGAAGGTTGGCCTGCACGCGCACGGCGGGGCGCTGTCCGCCATTGATGCTGACGAGGCCGACGCCTGAAAGCTGCGAGATCTTCTGGGCGATGCGCGTTTCCGCAAGATTCTGCACATCGGTGATCGGCATGGACTTCGACATCACCGCGATGGTGAGGATCGGCGCATCCGCCGGATTGACCTTGGCGTAGATCGGAGGTGCCGGAAGCGTCTGCGGCAGCAGGCTTCCCGATGCGTTGATCGCCGCCTGCACTTCCTGTTCGGCGATGTCGAGGCTGAGCGACAGATCGAATTGCAAGGTGATGACGGAAGCGCCCGCCGAACTCGCAGATGTCATCTGTTTCAGGCCGGGCATCTGGCCGAGCTGACGTTCCAGAGGTGCCGTGACAGAGGTTGTCATCACGTCGGGGCTGGCGCCGGGCAGGAAGGTCTGCACCTGGATGGTCGGGTAATCGACTTCCGGCAACGCGGAGAGCGGCAGGTAGGTGTAGCCGACGATGCCGATCAGCATGATCGCGATCATCACCAGCGATGTCGCGACCGGACGCCGGATGAAGGGGGCGGAGATGTTCATGTCGCCCTTGTGCTTTCGCGAGCCGAACGCAAGGGCTACTAGCCGCGGTTACGGCGGAATTCGCCGCGATGTTCCTGGAACCACTGGCGCCGCTCCGCTGGCGTCATCTTCTTGAGCTTCTCCTGCTCCGCGGGCGGCAGGCGTTTCAGCATGCGCTGGAAACGATCCGTCCTGTTGGCGGGTGGCGGCGCTTGCCCTGCGGGCGCTTCGCTGGGTTTGGCGATGGCCGCTTTGGGCGCGGCAGGAATCTCGATCAGCGAACCGTCGCTCAAACGATCCGCGCCGTCGACCACGATAGTGTCGCCAGGCTTCAATCCCTTGGAGATGACGGTGTGTTCACCGTCGGTCGCACCCGTGGTGACGCTGCGCATCGCCACCGTCTTGTCGGGGTTGACGATGAACACGAAGGTGCCTTGCGCGCCGCGCTGGATGGCGGCGGTGGGGACCAGCGTCTGGTTTTCGAGCGTGTCGATCAGCAGATGGATGTTCACGAACTGGTTGGGGAAGAGTTCGCTGTTGGAATTGTCGAACAGCGCGCGCAGCTTCACCGTGCCGGTGGTGGTGTCGATGGTGCTGTCGACGGCGGAGAGTTTGCCGGTGGCGAGCTTCTTCGTCTGCGCACGGTCATAGGCGTCGGCCTGCAAAGTCGCGCCAGCGCTCATGCGCGTCATGATGCGGTCGATGTTGTCCTCCGGGATGGAGAACAGCACCGACATGGGCTGAACTTGCGTGACCGTCACGATGCCGTTCGCCTGTCCTGCCTGCACGAGATTGCCGATATCGACCTGACGGATGCCCGCACGGCCTGTAACCGGCGAAATGACTTTCGTGTAGCTGAGGTTCAACGCCGCCGCGTCGACATTGCCCTGATCGGAGGCAAGCACGCCTTCATCCTGTTTCACCGCCGCGCGCTGGGTTGCGAGTTGTTGCTGCGAAATGGCTTTCTGGTCCCACAGGCTCTGATAGCGCGCCAGATCGGTTTTGGCATTGGCGAGTGTGGCGCGGTCGCGGTCGAGCTGACCTTTGGCTTGATTGTAAGCAGCCTGAAGCGGACGCGGATCGATCTCGGCCAGCACATCGCCCTTCTTCACCATCTGGCCTTCGATGAAGTTGAACTTCACCACCGGTCCACTGACCTGCGGGCGCACCGTGACGGTGGCGAGCGGCGTGACGGTGCCGAGCGCATTGAGCGTGATCGGCATCTGGCCTTGGGTGACCTTGGCGATGCCGACGGGCTGGGCTTCGCCGAGGCGGCCGCGTCTCTGCGTGGGCTGGTTGTGGGACAGGACCCAGATGAGGCCGACCAGCAGAAGCGCCGCAACGACGATCACCACAAACCGGATCGGGAACTGGCGTATCCAATCGCGCGCCCGCTCACCCAGGCTATCCCGCCGCGGCGGGGCCAGGTGGTCGGCGGGGTCTGTGTTCTTGTCCGGACTCATTACTTATGGCCTGCCTGCTACCCAACTCCTGAAACCGGGAACCCGGTACAAGGGAAAACTCATACCAGAGCACCCCCCCGAACATTTGTCGGAATTGTCGCAAGAATGCGTCCATGAAGGTCCGGGTTCCCTGACCTGGGGCTAGTTCATCCGGCGCAGTTCGGCCACATCGTGGGCCGTCAGGCGGGAGCCGCTGGCCCCGAAGCGGGCGGTCACATAGTTGGCGACGGCGGCGATTTCGGCATCGGAATAGGCCGCACCGAAGGCGGGCATGAAGACCGGGCCTTGCGGGGTTTGCTCGCGGGTACCGGCAATCACCATCTGGGCGACGTTTGTTGCCCCCGGATCGTTGACGGCGCGGTTGCCGGTAAGCGCGGCGTATGTCGTCAGAGATCCCGAACCGTTCCAGTCATGGCAGCTTGCGCAGGCGCCTTCGAAGATGTGCTTGCCCATCGGGTCCACGTCCGCGACGACGCCTTCTTTCGGCGCGGCGGACGCGGGCGTGGTTTTGGGCGCGGGCAGGCCCGGCGTGGCCTGCGCTGGAACGGTTTTGAGATAGGTGACGATGGCCTTGATGTCTCCGGCGGTGAGGAAGCGGAAACTGAGATCGACGGCTTCGCCCATCGGTCCGCCGGCGACGCCGCGGCCAAGCGCATGACCCGTCGAGAGGAATTGCGCGATCTCATCGTCGCTCCATGCACCGATGCCCGCAGTCTTGTCGGCGGTGATGTTGTAGGCACGCCAGCCGGAGGTCACGGCACCGGAGAACTTCCGGCGATTGTCGGTGGCCTGCAGGAGATTGCGCGGCGTGTGGCATTCGCCGCAATGCGCGAGACCTTCGACCAGATAAGCGCCGCGATTCCATTGCGCGGTTTGCGCCGTGTTCGGTTCGAAACGCCGGTTGGGATTGAACATCGCCGACCAGATCGTCATCAGCCAGCGCTGGTTATAGGGAAACGACAATGTGTTTGCGGGCGTCTCGCTGCGCACGGGCTTGAGGCTGAAAAGATAAGCCTTGATCGCAAGCGCGTCTGCATCTCTGAGATAGGTGTAGGACGCATAAGGCATCGCAGGATAAAGCGGCTTGCCGCCGCGGCCGACGCCCTTGTGAAGCGCATTGAGAAATTCCGCATCCGTCCACGCGCCGATGCCCGTTTCTCCGTCGGGCGTGATGTTGCTGGAATAGATCGCGCCGAACGGAAGCTTGAAAGCGAGACCGCCCGCGAACGGCACGCCGCCCTTGGCGGTGTGACAGGATTCGCAATCGGCGGCGCGCGTCAGATATTCTCCGCGCTCCAGCAAACTCGCGTTTGTAAGCTCGGCGGGAACGCCGGTCGGATTCGCGCCTTTATAGGCGCCCAGTTCGACATGACTGCCTTGCGCGAACTCCATCGGCCCCGGCGCAAACACGAACCATGCAAGCACCGCGAGCGCGATCACCACGGCAACGCCGATGATGGTGACGAGAGTGCGGAGGAGCGCGCTCATGCCTTCTTCCCCACCGCAAGGACCTCGCGATCGATGGGAAGACGGCGCAGCGCTATGCCCGTGGCGGCATAGATGGCGTTGCGCAAGGCGGGCGGGCCCGCCGTGGTGCCGGTCTCGCCGATACCGCCCGGCGGCTCGGCGCTTTTGATCAGGTGCACTTCGATATTCGGCACCTGGTTGATGCGGAGCATCCGGTAATCGTTGAAATTGTTCTGCTGTACGCGGCCGTTATCGAGCGTGACCTCGCCATAAAGCGCGGCAGTGAGACCGAAGACGATGCCGCCCTGCAACTGCGCCTTGATCGTGTCGGGATTGACCGCGATGCCGGTATCGACCGCGGTGTTGATACGGCGCAGATAGACTTCGCCGTCCTCGTCGACCTCGGCTTCGACCACCGTGGCGATGAAACTGGCGAAGGACGGTTGGCAGCACACGCCGCGCCCAACACGCTTCGGAAGCGCCGAACCCCAGCCGGATTTTTGCGCAACCACATTGAGCGCATTCAGAAGACGCGGGTTTTTTCCGAGCATGGAGCGGCGGAAGTCCACGGGATCTTTTCCGGCCGCGTGCGCCAGTTCATCCATGAAACTCTCGACCGCGAAGACATTGTTGTTCGGACCGACGCCGCGCCAGAAACCGGTGGGCACGCCCGGCGGCTCGCGGCGCACGACTTCCACCCGCATGTTGGGAATGGCGTATGGTTCGTCGATCGCGCTGTCGACTTCATCAAAATCGATATTGTGATTGCCGGTGTAAGCTGGCGTCAGCCAGCGCGCGACAACGGATGAACCCGCCACGCGATGCAGCCAGCCGTCGATCTTGCCGTCTTTCAGCGTCGCCCACATCTGCGTGTAATAGGCGGGGCGATACACATCGTGCTGAATGTCTTCTTCGCGCGAATAGATGACTTTGACCGGGCCATCGACCTTTTGCGCGATACGCACGGCTTTCTCGGTGGCGTCCGTTTCCAGCCTGCGGCCGAAACCGCCGCCCAGAAGCTGGTTGTGCACGATCACCTTTTCGAGCGGCAGGCCCGTGACCTTCGCGCCCGCTTCCTGTGTGCGCGCGCAGACCTGCGTGCCGAGCCAGATCTCGCAGGAATCAGGCGTGACATGCACGGTACAATTCATCGGCTCCATCGGCGCATGCGCGAGGAACGGAAGCTCGTATTTCGCTTCGTGCTTGTCGCCGCCTGCGAGCGCCTTATCGGCATCGCCCACCTTCTTGGCCACAAGGCCGGGCTTTTCCGCCGCCTTGCGCAGATCGTCCCAAACAAGCGCGGTCGTCACGCGCGCGTTCGCGCCGTCATTCCAGGTGATGTCGAGACTGTCGAGGCCGCGTTTGGCAGCCCAGTAGTGATCGCCGACCACGGCAACGAGATCGTCGAGCACGACGATCTGTTTCACACCGGGCACGGCCATCGCCGCATCCTGACCCGCGACGTTGCCGACTTTTCCGCCGAATACGGGAGATGACGCAAGCGTGGCGAATTTGACGCCCTCGGGCATGATGTCGATGCCGAATTTTGCGGTGCCGTTCACCTTGTCCGGCGTGTCGAGACGCTTGAGCGGCTTTCCGATCAGTTTGAATTGATCGGGTGTCGTCAACGCCGGATCGGCGGGACGTTGTTCTTTTGCCGCCGCATTGGCGAGCGCGCCGTAAGACAGTTTGCGTCCGCTCGCGCTGTGGATCACCTGACCATTGTCGGCGGTGCAGCTTGCCGGATCGACTTTCCATTGCTTCGCGGCGGCGGCGATCAGCATCATGCGTGCAGCCGCCGCCGTTTGGCGCAGCGGTTTCCAGAATGCGCGCACCGAATTGGAATTTCCCGTCGCCTGAACCGTCAACAGTGGATTGGCATAGAGCTTCGTGTCGGGAGGAGCGGCTTCGACCGACACCGATTGCCAATCCGCATCCAGTTCTTCGGCCACCACCATGGCATGGGCGGTGTAGACGCCCTGCCCCATCTCCACTTGCGGCATGATAATGGTGGTCTTGCCCGCGGTGTCGATGCGGATGAAGGCATCGGGTGAAAAGGCGGCGCTGGTTTGTGCCAGCCCGCGCGAAAGCGACATCGGGACGACGAGCAGCAAGCCGCCCGCAGCGCCCGCCTTCAAAACGGTGCGGCGCGAGGGAACGGAAACGGTATCGATATTGTCGAACACCATCGTTCCCCTTCTCACGCAGGCCCGGCCTTGGCCGCGCGCTTGATGGCTTCGCGGATGCGCACATAGGTACCGCAACGGCAGATGTTGCCCGCCATCGCCGCGTCGATATCCGCATCGTCCGGATTCGGATTCGATGCAAGAAGCGCTGCCGCCGACATGATCTGGCCCGACTGGCAATAGCCGCATTGCACGACTTCAACATCGAGCCATGCCTTCTGTGCTCTTTGTCCGGCCGGTGTCGCGCCGATGCCTTCGATGGTTGTTATGGCGCGCTTTCCGACTGTTCCCACCGGCAGCAGACAGGATCGCAACGGCTTGCCGTCCACATGCACCGTGCAGGCGCCGCATTGCGCGATGCCGCAACCGAATTTCGTGCCGGTCATGCCGAGCAGATCGCGCAACACCCAGAGGAGCGGCATGTCCTCGGGCGCATCGACGCTGTGAGCTTCACCGTTGATCTGAAGTTCGATCATCGTGCATGCCCCCAGGCGGATGCGAGCGCTGGTCCAAATCTACGCCTTCCCGGCGCGGAACGACAACGGCGAAATTAAGCGCAAGCAACATAGCTGAGCCCAATTTGACTCGACCCTGCCGTCATTTGGTTTTATGAAGATAGCAAGACATCCGGCGGCGTATGCCGTTGAGATTGCAATGCAAATCCCGCCTCCGCCGCGCCGTTCGCGCGGCTTTTCATGGATGGTGCATCATGAAATTGGGTTCCGCCATTGTCGCCTTTGCGGCGTTCGCCTTGTTGCTGCCGTCAGCGTTCGCCAAGGACAGTGCAAAAGATCGTGACGACAAAAACGCCGCGAACGATATCAAGCAGGCGCCGAAGATCACTTACTTCCAGCCGGAAGAAAGCGTCAGTCACGGTTCGGTGACGGTCGGCGGCAACAGCGTCGATTACGACGCGATCGCCGGAACGCTGGTCGTGCATCCCAAAGGCTGGGATGACGCCCCGCAGACCAAGGCCGAGCAGGAAGAAACCGCCGAGAGCGAAAGCAACAGCGACGAGAAGGACAACAAGAATCCTTCCGCCGAAGCCTCGATGTTTTACGTCGCCTATTTCAAGCACGACGCGAAGGGACCAAGGCCGATCACCTTTCTATACAATGGCGGCCCCGGTTCCTCGACGGTGTGGCTGCACATGGGCGCGTTCGGGCCGCGCCGTGTGGTGACCTCGGACGACTCGCACACACCGCCTGCGCCTTATGCGATCATCAACAACGGACAGAGCCTGCTCGACGTGACCGACCTCGTCTTCATCGACGCGCCGGGCACAGGCTTCAGCCGCATCGCGGGCCCCGACAAGGAGAAGATGTTCTACGGCGTCGATCCCGACGCGCATGCGTTCGCGGAATTCATCAATAAGTTCCTTTCGAAATACGGGCGCTGGAATTCGCCCAAATATCTCTTCGGCGAAAGCTACGGCACGACGCGCTCCGCCGTGCTCGTCAACCTGCTGGAGCAGGAATACGACACCGATTTCAACGGGGTGATCCTGCTGTCGCAAATCCTCAACTTCGATCTGAGCCCCGACGGGCCGCTCGACAATCCGGGCGTGAACATTCCCTATCAGCTGGCGCTGCCGAGCTATGCGGCGACCGCGTGGTATCACCACAAGCTGCCGGGCAATCCGCCGGATCTCCAAGCGCTGGTTTCCGACGTCGAGCATTTCGCGATGGGCGATTACGCGCACGCACTGGGCGAAGGTGCCGCGCTGAGCGACGCGGAGCGCGATGCGGTGGCCGAGAAGCTGCATCAATATACCGGCCTCTCCGTCGCCTACATCAAGAAGGCAAACCTGCGCATCGACGGCGGCATGTTCGAACAGAATTTGCAGGGCGACACCGATACGGCGACGGGACGCCTCGACTCCCGTTTCTCCGGCCCGACCATGGACCCGTTGAGCAAGGAAACCGATTACGACCCGCAGGGCGCGGCGATCAGTTCGGCCTATGTCTCGGCGTTCAACGATTACGTCCGCAGGGATCTGCACTTCGGCAGGGACAAGCAGTTCAAGCCCGAAATCGAGCTGTGGAAGAACTGGGACAACAAGCACGTCCTGCCCGGCTCGGAAGAGCCTTCGCAGGGGGCGGCCAATGTGATGCCGGACCTCGCCGCGGCCCTCAAATACAACCCCGATCTGAAAGTGCAGCTCAACGCGGGCTATTTTGACCTCGGCACGCCCTTCTTCGAGGGCCAGTACGAGATGCGGCACCTGGATATCCCCGCGAAATTGCAGGACAATATCCAGTTCCGACTTTATAAGTCGGGCCATATGGTCTACGCCCATCAGGACTCGCTCAGAGAGCTGCACGACAATGTTGCGGCATTCATTCGCGAGACGGACAACCTGCCCGCCAAGTAAGGTCGGCCGGTTTGGGATAGGCCAACCTGCCGGAGCAAAATTGTGTCGAACGTCGCGGTGATCGGCGCCCAATGGGGCGACGAGGGCAAGGGTAAGATTGTCGATTGGCTGAGCGCACGCGCCGATGTGGTGGTGCGCTTTCAGGGCGGTCACAATGCCGGGCACACGCTCGTCATCGACGGGGTTACTTACAAATTGAGCCTGCTGCCCTCCGGCGTGGTCAGGCCGGGGAAGCTCGCCGTCATCGGCAACGGCGTGGTCGTCGATCCGTGGGCATTCGCCGACGAAGTGGCGAAATTGCGCGCGCTGGGCGTGGAAATCACGCCGGAACACCTCATCATCGCGGAGAACGCGGTTCTGATCCTGCCGCTGCATCGCGAACTGGATGTGCAGCGTGAGACCTCCAACAGTGTGCAGGCGCTCGGCACGACAAAGCGCGGCATTGGGCCCGCTTACGAAGACAAGGTGGGGCGGCGCGCGTTGCGCGTGATCGACCTGAAAGACATGAACGCGCTGCCCGCGAAGATCGACCGGCTGTTGGCGCATCACAACGCGCTGCGCCGTGGCATCGGCGCGGAGGAGATCGAACCGGCGGCGATCCTGGCATCGTTGAAAGAGATCGCGCCGAAGATCCTGCCCTTCGCGGGATCGGCGTGGCGCAGGCTCGATGCCGCGCGGCGCGAAGGCAAGCGCATCCTGTTCGAAGGCGCGCAGGCCGTCCTCCTCGACATCGATCACGGCACTTATCCTTACGTCACGTCGTCCAACACGGTTGCCGGACAGGCCGCCGCCGGAGCCGGCGTTTCGCCGCGCGATATCGGCACGGTGCTGGGCATCGTGAAGGCCTACACCACGCGCGTCGGCGAAGGCCCCTTCCCCACCGAGCTGAAAGATGAGATCGGCGAGACTCTGGGCAGCCGGGGTGCGGAGTTCGGCACCAACACCGGGCGCAAGCGGCGCTGCGGCTGGTTCGATTCGGTGCTGGTGCGCCAGACCGTCATCACCGGCGGGATCGACGGTATCGCGCTCACCAAGCTGGACGTGCTGGACGGGTTCGAGGAGATAAAGCTCTGCACCGGCTATCGCCTGGACGGGCGCGAAATCGACTACCTGCCGGCGGATTCGGGCGAACAGGCCCGCTGCGAGCCCATATATGAAGTGATGGAAGGCTGGTCGGAATCGACCCGCGGTGCCCGAAGCTGGGCCGAACTGCCCGCCCAGGCCGTGAAATATGTGCGCCGGGTGGAGGAACTGACCGGAGCGACCGTGGCCCTTCTCTCCACCAGCCCGGAACGGGAAGACACCATCCTGGTCAAAGACCCGTTCGTTGACCGGTAAGGCGTCGAATGGTAGAGTTCTACCTGAATATGGTAGAATGGTAGATCAATGGGTTTGAACATCAAAACCGAGGAGGCTCATCTCCTCGCCAAGGAGTTGGCCGAACTGACCGGCGAAAGCATGGCGAAGGCAGTGACCGAAACCATACGGAGACGGGTAGAAGAGTTGAAGCGCGAACAGACGAAAAAGGCCCGTGTCGACGAAATCTTGCGCCTCGCAAAAGACATTGCCCAACGGCTGAACAAGCCCGGCGCGAAAATGATGAAAATCGAGGATCTCTACGACGAAGAGACGGGCTTACCGAAATGATCGTCGATTCATCCGCCTTGATCGCAATTCTCAGGCAGGAGGCGGGTTCGCAGAACTTATTGGATGCCGTCGTTTCAAAGGCAAACTGTGCAATGAGTGCCGCAAGCTTTCTTGAGACAGCCATTGTAGTCGATGCCGAACGCGATCCGGTTGCCAGCCGCGAACTGAACGATTTCCTGCAAAAGACAGCCATCACAATCATCCCCTTCGACGAAGCTCAGGCCCGCGTAGCACGCGAGGCCTATCGCGATTTTGGCAAGGGAAGCGGCCACAAAGCGCAGCTCAATTTCGGCGATTGCTTTGCTTACGCACTGGCGAAAACCCTGAACGAACCTTTGCTGTTCAAGGGCACTGATTTTTCCCAGACCGACGTCCGCTCCGCTCTTTAGGCCGGACTTGCACAGCGGCGGCTTCCCCGGCAGGCTTGGGCCATTGCTATCCAGAAACGCGAAGGGACGAATGCCATGTTGAAGACCCGTTTCACCGAAATGTTCGGGGTTCAGGCCCCCATCACCTGCGGCGGCATGACCCGCGTGGGCAAGGCCGAGCTGATCGCAGCCGTCGCCAATGCCGGCGCGCTCGGCTTCATCACCGCCCATTCGGCAGGCAAGCCCGAAGACCTGGCCAAGGAATTGAAAAAGTGCCGGGAGATGACGGACAAACCGTTCGGCGTGAACCTGACCATCCTACCCTCCATCACGCCCATCCCTTACGACGAATATCGCGAAGCGATCATCGAGGGCGGCATCAAGATCGTGGAGACGGCGGGTAACAATCCGCAGCCGCACCTGCCGCGTTTCAAGGAAGCGGGCGTGAAGGTGATCCACAAATGCACGAGCGTTCGCCATGCCGTGAAGGCCGAGAAGATCGGCGTCGACTGCGTGTCGATCGACGGATTGGAATGCGCGGGCCACCCCGGCGAGGATGACGTGGGCGGCATGATCCTGTTCCCGGCGACGGCGGATAAGCTCACCATTCCGATCATTGCATCGGGCGGCATCGCGGACGCGCGCGGGCTTGTGGCGGCGCTCGCGCTGGGTTGTGACGGCGTGAACATGGGCACGCGCTTCATGGCGACCAAGGAAGCGCCGATCCACGAGAACGTGAAGCAGCAGATCGTCGACAATGACGAGCGCGGCACAAACCTGATCTTCCGCACTCTGCACAACACCGCGCGCGTGGCCAAAAACGCCATCAGCGACGAAGTGGTGGCCATCGAAAAACGCGGCAACGCGACGTTCGAGGACGTGAAGCACCTGGTGGCGGGCATCCGCGGCAGCGTGGTGCTCGACAAAGGCGACATGGACGCCGGCATCTGGTCCGCGGGTCAGACGCAAGGGTTGATCCACGACATTCCGAGCTGCAAGGAATTGGTCGCGCGGATCGTGAAAGAAGCAGAAGCGATCATCCGCAACCGGCTGGATAAGGTTGTGGCGGCTTAAGCCAAACCGCAGAGTTCAAAGCAAAAGGCGGCGGACTTCTCCGCCGCCTTTTTGTTTGCGGTTACCGCAAGCGCTAGCCGCCCAATCCGATGCTGATACTTGCGTAGGGACCGTAGAAGTTGCGGTCATAAGTTTTTCGCGCGTCGACGCCGCCGTCCATCGCGCCGAAGAAGAAGTCGGCGCGATAGCCAAGGGTGAGTTTGGCGGTGTCGTATTTGAACGACAGCCCTGCAAAGCCGCCGACATTGGGAACGACAGCGCTGTGCGA
>CAZTCU010000051.1:0-13706 GCA_964612235.1 uncultured Rhizobium sp. | reverse complement strand
GCTCGCAAACGCGGCGCCCAGCCCGGCAACCGCAACGCCGTCAAAACCGGCCTGCACACGGCGCGGATGCGCGCATTGCGCAAAGAGGCGCGGCTGCGCGTGCTGAAACTGAACGCAGCGATGATCGAAGCAAGGCTCGCGAAACGCCGATGACGAGAAAACAAAAGCCGTCAGATCGAGGCTTCGATCCATTCCTTGATCTTGGATTTCGGCAGCGCGCCCACTTTCGTCGCCGCGACCTGGCCCTGGCTGAAGATCATCAGCGTGGGGATGCCGCGCACGCCGTATTTGGTCGGCACGTGCGGATTCTCGTCGATATTGATCTTGGCGACGGTCACCTTCTCGCCCAGTTCCGTCGCAAGTTCCTCAAGCGCCGGCGCGATCATGCGGCAAGGCCCGCACCATTCCGCCCAGAAATCCACGACGACAGGTTTCTTCGACGAAAGAACGTCCGCCTGAAACGAGCTGTCCGAAACTTTGAGCGGGGCCGACATATTGTGTTCCTTGGGTTGAGAGGTGCGTTCTGTTGAGTGAATCTAGGAACGCCCCCCTCAAGGGTCAAGGTCTGCAACCCGCGCAAGCTGTGCGTCGAGCAGGGCATCGGGCAGCCGCATCAGCTTCGGCCCGGCGGTCCACAGGAGCCCGCAAACCACCTTTTTGCCCGGAAACACGCGCCGCAGGCCAGCGCGATAAAGCGCCATCTGCGCGAGGTAGCCGCTAGCCACATGCTCTTCCGTTTCGGGGATCGTCCGGTCCGTCTTGAAATCCAGCACCAGAACCTCGCCGTCCGAAACCGCCAGCCGGTCGACGCGGCCGTTCACCTTGATGCCGCCGAGTTCCGGCAATTCCGCCGCCAGCGCCACTTCGGCCCGGCTCCCCGTCGCGAAGACGGGTGCAAAGGTCTCGTTCGCCAGCACGCGCAGGATCTCCGCCGCCAAAGTCTCCGCATCGGCCTCCGGCACGTCGCGTGCGAGCAGGAATTTGCGCGCGACATCGCCGCGTGCGTCCTGCGCGACCTCCGGCAACCGTGCCAGCAACGCATGGATGAGAACCCCGCGCTTGAATTTTCGTGCTTCCTTGGAAAGCGGCGAAAGCGGGGAGGGCGGCGTCTCGATCAGCGACGGCCGCACGATGCGCGGACGTTCGCTTTCGTCTTTGGGGGCCGTCGTCGCCCATTGCGGCAGGGCGGCCGTCGCAGCCTCGACGGCCGCGACGCTTTTGGAAACGCCATCCTCCGTTTCGCCGTAGACGCGGATGGTCTCGCCGCCGCGCTCGACGGAAATACCCAATTCATTGGCCGCGCGCTCCATCAGCGCGTACCAGGAATCGGGGCGCACCCCTTTCCTGGTCTCGAAGCCGCAGACGTAAAGCCGCTCCTTGGCCCGCGTCAGCGCCACATACAACAGGCGCTTGTGCTCGTTGAGCGCCTCGGCATTCGCCGCCTGCTTGGCCGCCTTCACCGCCTGCGGCGCGACCGCATCCGGCACCGAGAACAGCACGCCGTCATTGGCATAAAGAAGTTGCCGCTTCTGCGCGTTGGAGGCTTCGCGCGTGGTATCCGGCAGGATCACGATGTCCGCTTCCAGACCTTTCGCGCCGTGCACGGTCATCACGCGCACCTCGTCGCGCCCGCGTTCCATGTCGCGCTTGATCTCCGCGCCGCCGCGTTCGATCCAATGCAGGAAGCCTTCGAGCGAGGGCGGATTCTGTATTTCGTAGGCAAGCGCGAGCGAAAGAAATTCCTCTATCGCATCGCTCGCCTCCGCGCCCAGCCGCGAAAGCAGTTTCGACCGCATCCCGCGCACCGTCAGCACATGGGCGTAGAATTCGTAAGGCGGCACGAAATCCGCTCGCGCCAGGCACTCGGAAAGAAATTCGCGCGCGCCATCGAGTGCTGCGTCGCCATTGCCCTGCAAGGAGCGCCAAAGCGTTCCCTTTCGCTCGTAACTCAAGGCGAACAACGTCTCTTCGCCGATGCCGGCAAGCGGCGAGCGCAGGACAGTCGCGAGCGTCAGATCATCTTCCGGCAGAAGCGCAAACCGTCCCAGCGCGATCAGGTCCTGTACCCCGATCTGTTCGGTGATGCGGATGCGGTCCGCGCCCGCCACGGCCACGTTCACCGCCTTCAATTGCCGGATGATCTCGCTGCCGAACGGTTCGCGCCGCGGCAGCAGGATCATAATGTCGCCCGCCCGTATCGGATGATCCTTTCCCGGCAGCGCGACACCGTTTGCGATCCAGCCCTTGATGGTGCGCGCGATCTTCTCCGCCAGCCGCACCACCGGGCTTGCCTCCGACGGCATATCGACGGGCCGCCACGGATCGGGTTCTTCCTTGTCGTCCGGCTTGATGGACGGCCAGAATTCGACGCGCCCTTTCGTTTCCTTGCGCAAAGCTTCGTGTTCGATTTCGAGGCCGAGCGAGGTCAGCCCTCCGCGCGCCTCTTCGTCGCCGAACACACGATCGACAAATGTCAGCACTTCCGGCACCGACCGCCGCGAGGTCTTCAGCCATTCATAGTTGAACGCCAGCCCCGCGTTCTGGATGTGGCCCGCGAAATATTGCCGGTTGACGTCGAACTGCGCCGGATCGGCGCCCTGGAAACTGAAGATGGATTGCTTCTCGTCGCCCACCGCGAACACGGTCCGCACGGTCTTGGCCTCGCGCCCCGCGCCGGAGAAGAATTCCTCCGTCAGCTTCTTCAGGATCGCCCATTGTTCGGGGCTCGTATCCTGCGCCTCGTCCACCAGAACGTGATCGAGCCCGCCGTCGAGCTTGTAAAGCACCCACGCCGCCGTCTCGCCGCGTTCGAGCAGCTTCAAGGTCTCGGTGATCAAATCGTCGTAGTCCAGCGCGCCACGCGCCCGTTTTTCCGCGGTGTAAAGATCGCGCACCGCATCGGCCACTGTCAGCGCCGCGTCGCAAAGCGAAGCCGCGTGCGCCGCGCGGCGCCGTTCTTCCGCCGCGCAGACGCGCCTTTCCAGATCCAGCAGATAATTCAAAAGATCGGGCCGCGCCTGCGCCGTCTTCTTGGTGACAAGCTCGGCATAGCTCTCGCCCTTCTGTGTCATAAAAGACGACAGCAGATTCTCGAACGCGCCGGCGCCAAACTCCATCAGGAGCGCGCGCTCCAACCCGCCCGCCCGCTGCTGGTCGCGGGCGCTCCCGCCCTTCATCCAGGCGACGACGGCCTTCACTTGCGCGATCTCGGCTTTCAACGATGCGCAAAACGCGCCGACAATATCGGCTTCGCTTTCGTTCTCGTCCGCGCCATGGAAGCGGCGCGCGGCTTTCGTCAGCGAGCCGTCGCGCGAATTGCATCCGGCCAGCGCCCGCGCCAGCTTGCGCCGCTCGTTGCCCAGTGCCGCGTCGAGAATGTCCTGCAACTTTTGCTCGCTCGTCTGCGTCACGAGCAGCGCCACTGCCGAGCCCAACGCCACATCGCCGGATCCCGCACGTTCCAGAACACGCGCCCGCGCCCCGGCAATGATCTCGCGCGAAGTCTGCTCGTCGATCACCGTGAACCCCGGCGGCACCCCCGCTTCAACGGAAAACCGCGACAGCAGATTCTGGCAGAACGAATGAATGGTCTGGATCTTCAATCCGCCCGGCGTCTCCAGTGCCTTGGCGAACAGGCGGCGCGCCTTGCGCAAATCCTCTTTGTCCCTCGGCGCCTCTCCGCCGATCTGTTCGATATAGGCCGCAAGCTCCTTGTCCGGCGCCATCGCCCATTTACCGAGCAGATCGAACAGGCGTCCCGCCATCTCCGCAGCAGCGGCCTTGGTGTAAGTCAAACACAGAATGCGTTCCGGCGGCGCATCCGCCAGCAGCAACCGCGTGACGCGGTTGGCGAGGGTGTGCGTCTTGCCCGCGCCCGCGTTGGCGGAAACCCAGGCCGAATGTTTGGGGTCGGCGGCGGCGAGAACCGGATCGTGCGCGCTCATTCGTCTTCGCCCCATCCGCTGGCCGACCATTCGCGGGCGCGCGCCAGATGATCGTAATCGCCCGAGAATTCCTGCCGGAACGGCATCACGCGGGGCAGATAAGGTTGCTCCGCACTGTCGAACTGCGCCACGCGCGCGACCAGCAATTCCTTCGCCTTGACAGCAAGCTCATGCGCATCGGCCTTCACTGTCTTCAATTCGCCGGGTTTCGCGCCGCCGGCAAAGCGCACATAGATCAATTCCGTCGGCGCGAGTTTGCCTGCGTCCGGGAAGCCGCCTTCGGCCAGCATCGCGGCTTCCAGCGGCAATTGCGGCGCGACGATCTGGATCACCTGCTTTTCGCTCGGCGGCGCGCCGGTCTTGTAGTCGATGATCGCGCCGTTGCCGTATCGCAATTCGTCGATCCGGTCCGCGCGTCCGTAAAGGCAGAACTCGCCGCCCGGGCTTGCGAACTTCATTTCCCCGCGCAATTCCACATGCGCCCGCACGATGTCCAGCCTGCGGCTTCGCTCGATATCCACGAACCAGCTCGCCGCGCGAATGAATCGCGGCCGCCAAATGGCGAGAACGGATTTGGGAATGTTGTTCTGCGCGAACACGCGATCGGCGATCTCCGCGAAATGCCGCTCCGCATCCTCGGTCGGACCGTCGGGAAAGGCGCGAACGAACATTTCGAGCGCTTTGTGAATATTGGTGCCGCGTTCGAGCACGCCGATTTCCGCATCCAGCGGATCGAGCGGCTTCAGCTTGAGAATATGCTTTGCATAGATCGCATAGGGATCGCGCAGCCACGTTTCGATCTCGGTTACGGAGAGCCTGCGCGGCCGCGCTGCAACCGGCGGTGTCGGTGCGGGCCGTTGCATGCGCGGTGTCTGCCGCGGTTCGGAAAGGGCAGATGCGATGGCGCAATAATCGCACGGCGGCGAAAGCCTTTCTTCGAGGTTCAACCCGCGCGTCAACTGGATCAACCGTTGCAGCCAGCGCGAAGCGACGGCGGGCGAACCTTCAACCTTGCGCGAACGTGTCAGCACCACGCGCGGTCCCGCGGCCAAGGTCGCGAAATCGTGCGCGGAGAGCCCGATAGCGCGTTCGGGTTGCTCCAGTCCCAAAGCCTTTCGCATCGGCCGCGACAACCATGGATCGACCGGCGCTTCGCGCGGCCAGCTTCCTTCGTTCAATCCGCCGAGGACGACGAGATCGAAACGCTGCAACCGCGCTTCCAAAGGGCCGAGAATGGCAAGCCGCGGATGACGCCCGAACGCCGGCCGCACGGCCTTCTCTTCGGCCAGCGTGCGAAACAGCGATGCGTAAGAAGCCGAATCGATCGCGGGCAAACCGTCGGCTTCCGCGAACAGATCCGCGACGAGGGTTTGTGCCGCGCGTCCGGCATCGCCGCGCCACAACCGCGATCCGCCGGTTTCTGTATCGGTCGCAGCCAACGCTTCCGCTGCGTCGACATGCAGCGAAAGCAAATGCGCCAATGGCTTCTCGGCACTCAGCGCCGTGGCGAACGCATCGAATTTGTTCGCCACGCCCTCCAACCAGCGCAAAAGCTCGCCGCGCGCGGTTTCGTCGAAACATTCGGCGCGCGAGACTGCTTGCCGAATGCCATCGATACCCGCATCGGGCCGCGGCCCCCGCAGACATTGGTCGAGCCGTCTCACCATTTGGCGGAAGCCAGCCGTATCCTCGCCGCCCGAAGCCAGCGGATGTTTCAGCAACGCCAGCAGCGCGACAGGTGCGAACGCCTGCTGCACAGCATCGGCCAGCAGACAAAGGAATGTGCCCGGAGCGGTCCGCGCCAAAGGCCTGCCCGCGGAATCGTCGATGGCGATGTTCCACCGTCCCAGTTCCGCCGCCACGCGCCGCGCCAGATCGCGATCCGGCGTCACCAGCGCGCCGGTTTGCCCCTCGCTCTCCAACACTTCGCGCAACATCAGCGCGATGATGGTGGCTTCCTGCGCGGGGTCGGCCGCATCGACAAGCGACAGTCCCTCCAGCCCCTTCTCGATGACATCCGTCCCGCTGTCCGCGAGCAGCCGCCACGCATCGGTCGTCGGCGCAGGCCTGAGCGTTTCGCGCAACACCACTTCGCGCGGCGTCGCCGCCCGATCGGCGCCGCCCCAAACCTTCACCGCATCCCGCGCAACCCCGATGCGCTCGAGCAGTTGCCGCATTCCGAACTGCGGATGACCGGGATCGATACCGTTCCAACTGGTTTCGTCCAGCGACAGATCGAGTCCCGGCAAAACCACCGCACCCAGCGGCAGGTTCGAAATAACGTCCAGCAATTCCGCCGTCGCGGGAATGCTGCCGGTCGAACCCGCGGCGATCACCGGGCCCTCCGGCGGCTTCGCCTTCAATCGCTGCGCCAGCGTGCGCAACGCCGTATCGCGATGAACGACGTGATCCTGTCTGTTTTCCGCGGCGAGCAATGGCGGCCACTCGTCGCCCAGCAGCAGAAGGAAGGATCGAACATCTTCCCAATATTGCGACAGCGCCGTCGGCGCGAGCTTGTCCAGGTCTTTAAGCGCGGCGCCCTGCGTCTGCACTTCGTCAAGGAACGCGCCAAGGCTCCGCGCCAAACGCGAGGCCTGCGCAAATCCCATAGTGCTGCCGTCGCGGTTTCTTTGCCACCGCACGATCAACGTCGCGAGCAGCAGGCGGCGGCGCACCGTCGATATGGCGGGCAGCAATTCGACGTCTTCCGACACCGCATCGAACAACAGGTCATCTTCGTCCACATCGCCGAGCGGGCGGATGTCCGGCAGCAACGCCGCGCCGCCAACCGAACGCGCGAAGATCTCGCCCAGCGAACGCACCGCGCGCCGCGTCGGCACATAGATCGTCGCGCGCGCCAGCGCGAGCGGATCGTCCCTTGCGCCAACCTGCCGGATCAGTTCGTCGGCCAATGTTTGCGCGAAGGGCGCACCCGGCGGAATCGTGAAGACGTTCGCCACCGCCTATGCCGCGGGCGCGAGGTCGGCCAGGAACCTCTCCGCGTCCGTTACCGCATCGGGCCGGTCGATATGCATCCAGATTCCGTCAAGCCGTATGCCGAACAAACGGCCCTTTTCGATCGATTTGTCCCACAACGGATTGATCGAGAACTTGCCTTCCGGCGCGCCCTCGAACAGGCGCGGATGCAGAATCTGCACGCCGATCCACACAAACGGCGCCACGCGATGTTCCGGCACGCGCGTCAACCGTCCATCCGCATCCATCAGGAAATCGCCGCGCCCTTCGTAACACCGCGCATTCACCGTCGGCGCCACCAGCATAAGCGAATCCATCGTGTTCGGATCCCAGCGCGCCTTCATGCGTTCGAGCGCGCTACCCGCACCTTCAACCCACACCGAATCCGAATTGTGCGTGAAGAACGGCTCCCCCTCGAACAGCGAAAGCACCTTCGCGATGCCGCCGCCGGAATCGAGCAACCCCTCGCTTTCGTCCGAAATGACGATCTTTACATCCTTGCGCTTGGTCACATGTGCCCGCAGCATCTCCGCGTGGTGATGCACGTTGACCACGATCATCTTCACGCCTGCAGCGACCAGCCGGTCTATGGCGTAGTCAATCAGCGCGCGCCCGCGCACCTCGACCAGCGGCTTGGGCCGGTCATTCGTCAGCGGCCGCATCCGCGTGCCGAGACCCGCCGCCATGATCATCGCGCGTGTGATGGGCTTCGTCGTCAAGCGGCCGCTCCTTCGATGCGTCCATGGCGCGCGGCGGGCGGCAGTACCTTCTCGTACCAAATCTTCAGGTCGCCAAGCGCGGGATGTTCGAGATCGTGACGAAGATAGCTCCAGACCCGCGGCAGATAACCGATGTAACGCGGCTTGCCGTCGCGAAGCTGCAAACGCGAGAAGATGCCCGCGATCTTCGCATTGCGCTGCGCTGCCATAATGGCGAACGCCGCGCGCAACTCTTCTTCGTCCACAACCATTGCCTGACCGCGCATGGTCGAGAGATAGTGGCCTATCATCGCCTCCGCCAATTCCGGCGATACGTCGCGCCGCGCGTCTTCGAGCAGCGATACCAGATCGTAGGCGTTCGATCCCGCCACCGCATCCTGGAAATCGATCAATCCCACCCGCGCCGTCCCGTTACGATCGGGCAGCCACAGCAAATTCTGCGCGTGATAATCGCGATGGATGAATTTGGTGTCGGCGGTCTTCGTCGACAAAAGCAGTTTCTGCCACAGCTCAAGATGTTCCGAGGCCTCATCCCTTGTCGCCTTCCTGTTGAGCGCCAAAGGCAGGTACCAATCCGTCAGCAGCGCGATCTCCGCGAGCATCGCCGTTTCGTCGTAAGGATAGAGCGCAATCTGTGGAGAAATTTTGGCGGGTGCCGGATTGATGTGCAGCCGCGCCAGCGTTTCCACCGCAGCTTTGTAGAGTTCGACTTCGTTTCCGTCGCCGCCAAGGATGTCGGCATAAAGACGGTCGCCGAAATCCTCCATCAGCACAAACCCGGCATCGCAATCCGCCGCGTAGATCTCTGGTGTGCTCAAGCCCCGGCTTCGCAGGAAACCGGAGATCGCAACGAAGCGCGCGCAATCCGCGCCGGCCAGGCGCGCCACCGCGTTGTATCCAAGAGCGTGACGCTCCTGGGGCGTCGCCTCGGGATGCGCGGCAGGCGTTTCGGCATGTTGCGGCTGATCCATCAGCATCGCGTGCCGCCCGCCCGCTGCCACGCGGAAATACCGCCGCGTGGAGGCATCGCCCGGCAGCGCCTGCACGTCCGCCGATCCCCATCCCGCCTGGCGCAGGAAATCCATCATCGCCGCATGGCGTTCAGACATGGTCTTTTTCTTTGTCAAAGAACTGTGCCCAATAAGTCTCGCCGGAGATCGTGGCCGAACGCCCCCGCTCCGGATGCATCTCCAACGTCACGTTCAATGTCACCGGCAGCCGGTCGCCTGCGCGCTCCGGCCATTCCACCAGCGCGATGCCATTGTCGAGGGCTTCGTCAAAGCCAAGCTCCTCCAGTTCGCGCGCATCCTCCACCCGGTAGAGATCGAAATGGAACACCGGCCCTCGCACCGTCTCGTAGGATTGGACAAGCGTGAAGGTAGGGCTGGGCACATGCTCCGCCACGCCGAGCTTGCGCAGGATTGCGCGCGCCAGGGTTGTTTTTCCTGCCCCCAGATCGCCTTTCAGCGCAACGCAATCGCCCGCCCGCAATCCTGCGGCAATCCGCGCGGCCAAAGCGTCGGTTGCGGAGAGGTCGGGAAGCAGAAAGCGGCCGGAAAATCCCTCGATTCTATTTGCCATAACAGGGTTTTAGCGCGATGGCGGGCACGGCTCAAAGCGGCCCGCTCCTGATTGCGCGAAAGGCGGCAAACGTGATACCGCCGCAAGGACTTACCCAACAAAATCGGACGGAAATGTCGGAACGGATTGTCATCATCGGCGCGGGCCAGGCCGGCGCCCAGGCGGTTGCGAGCCTCAGGGCCGAAGGTTTCGCGGGCTCCATCACCTTGGTCGGCGACGAACCCTATCTGCCGTATCAGCGTCCTCCGCTGTCCAAAGCCTATCTGCAGGGCAAATTCGAGCGCGAACGCCTGTTTCTGAAGCCGGAGTCATTCTACGCCGATTCCAAGGTCGAACTCATTCTGGGTGTTGCCGCCGCCAGTATCGACCGTGCGAAGAAAGTGGTCACGCTCACGGACGGCCGCATTCTTCCTTACGACAAGCTGCTGCTTGCGACCGGCACGCGCGTGCGCCCTATTTTGGTTCCGAACGCCAATCTCCGGGGCATCCACTACCTGCGCAGCATCGCCGATGTGGATGCGTTGCGCGAAACGTTTCAACCCGGAAAGAAGCTCGCCATCGTCGGCGGCGGTTACATCGGCCTGGAAGTTGCTGCCGTCGCCGTGAAACACGGTCTCGACGTGACGGTATTCGAAGCGCTCGATCGTCTCATGCAACGCGCGGTCTCCCCACGTGTTTCCGCCTTCTACGAAGAGGTTCATCGCGCCGCCGGTGTGAAGATCCATTTCAACACCGCCATCGAAAAATTCGAAGGCGAAAAGACGATCACGGGCGTCACTGCCGCAAGCCGGACATGGCCTGCCGATATGGCGCTGGTGGGTATTGGCGTCGTTCCGAACGCCGAGTTGGCACACGATGCCGGGCTCGACGTCGACAACGGGATCGTCGTCGACAATTGCGCGCGGACGAAAGACCCTTCCATTTTCGCTGCAGGCGATTGTACCTGGCATCCGGGACGCGAAGACGTATTCCTGCGTCTTGAAAGCGTGCAGAACGCCATCGATCAGGCCAAGCATGCGGCGATGGCGATGGTCGGCAAGCCGACGCCCTATGCCGAGGTGCCGTGGTTCTGGTCCGATCAGTACGATCTCAAGCTGCAGATCGCAGGCCTCGGCCGCCCCGGCGACCAGCATGTGCTGCGCGGCGATCCGGCGGCGCGAAAATTCGCGATATTCCATCTGCGCGACGGCAAAGTCGCCGCCGTCGAGGCGATCAACGCTGCGCCGGAATATCTGGTCGGCCGCAGGCTGATCGCGGAGGGAAAACCCGTCGATGCCGAAAGGCTCGCCGACCTTTCCATTCCCATGAAGAACATGGCTTAATTATCGGGTACGAAGGAGCTTCCATGCCCAAGATCAAATATATCGACCACACCGGCAAAGACCGTGAGATAGAAGTGCCGGAAGGCTGGTCCGTGATGGAGGGCGCGGTGAAGAACCTCGTGCCGGGGATCGATGCCGATTGCGGCGGTGCGTGCGCCTGCGCGACCTGTCACGTCTATGTTGATCCGGCCTGGATCGAAAAACTCCCGCCCAAGTCCGACATGGAAGAAACCATGCTCGATTTTGCACAGGACATCGAACCCACCAGCCGTCTGTCCTGCCAGATCAAGGTAACGCCGGAACTGGACGGGCTTGTCGTCCGCACACCCAAAAGCCAGCACTAGAGTCTTATTCGGCCGCGTGTATCTCGCGCTCGCCCGGCCCATCGTCGTGCAGGCGGCGCGGGATGTGGCAGCGCACAATGGTGCCTTGGCCCGCACGGCTGTCGATCTCGACCCAGCCGTTGTGAAGTTCGACAAAACGATTGACCAGCGCGAGGCCCAGACCCGCGCCAGCGCGCTGTCCAGCACGCCCCTTCGCGGCAAACCGCTCGAACACGTTGGCTTTCACCTCCGGCGCGATACCCGGTCCCGTGTCCGAAACGGCAATGCTCACATCCTCGTCCTGGATATCGCCGATCAATGTGATGACACCGCCTCGTGGCGTGTATTTGAGCGCATTCGAGAGAAGGTTGAAAACCACCTGACGTATACGCCGCCCGTCTGCGAGAAACACGCCAGCATCGTCCCTGCAGTCGAGCTGCAATTCGAGACCGGCTTTCGCCGCCCATTCGCGCACATGTCCGGTTACCTCGGACAACAACGCGAACAGGTCGATGCGCTCTAGTTCCAATCGCAGGGCACCTGCCTCGATCAATGAAAGATCGAGTATGTCATTGACGAGGCTGCGCAGGGTGTTACCGCCTGTGACAATGGCTTGCACGTATTCGGCCTGGCGTGGCGACAGTTCGCCGGGCACACCGGTCGCGAGGTGTTCCGCAAATCCGAGAATCGTGTTGAGCGGCGTGCGCAATTCGTACGAAACATGTTTGATGAAATCGGATTTGAGCTTGTCCGCCGCTTCCAGCGCTTCGTTGCGATCCCGCAACGCATTTTCGATACGGAAGCGGTCTGTAACATCGGCGAATGTCGCCAATGTGGCGCCATCTGGCAGCGGCGACAGCGCAACAGAAAGTACCGTGTGATCGCTGCGCTCGATCTCACCCCAATCGCGCCGTCGTTCGGACCCGGTCACGATACTCGAGATCAATTTTTCCCAAGCCGTTTGCTCGCCGAATTTTTCCACACAAATCGCCGCGATCTGGCGGACGTGTGGTTCGCCTGCGATGTCTTGTTCTTTGAGATCCCATGTGTGTGCAAATGCGGCGTTGGAGAATTTGAGTTTTCCGTCTAAACCAAAAACCGCCACCGCCTCCGACAATGTGTCGAGCGTTGCTGACTGAACCTTGATGAGTGTGTTGTACGAGCTTTCGAGCGCGATTTGCTGCGTCACGTCCTCATAGAGGAAAGTAAGACCGCCAAATGGATGGGGTTGCGCTACGACACGCAACGCCGTTCCGCCTGGAATATGCCATTCATCTTCCGATGGCTGTTCGCGTGTCTTTTCGTAAAGGGCGAGCCGCTGCCGTTTCCATGCCTGATAGTCGCGTTGTTCCGGTAATTTGCGGGCTTCACGCAGGCGATCGAGGATTTCGCCATCTGTCGGATGCCGGTCGAGCCATGTTTCCGGCAATTCCCAGAGCTTGACGAAGGCGCGGTTATGGAATGTCAGCCGCTGGTCGGGACCAAAGATGGCGACGGCGGTTGTAATTTTGTCGAGCGTGTCGGCGTGGGCGTCGATATGTTGCTGAAGCCTGGCTTCCGCGGTCGAAACATCAGTCGCATCAATTGCGGTGCCGACGACTTCGCCGTCATCCAGTGGCACATGAGTGAATTCGAGCGCGCGCCGGTGACCGCCAAGTACGGAGAAGCGTCGGGAAGATGTCATCTCTTGCCGACTGCGAGCAGTCGAGGCGAGGTCAAGTTCGGACTTATCCAGCGAGGCTTGATGCGCCAGTGCCGCGGCCAGGTTCGCTTCGCCGGAAGAAGAGACAAAAGCGAGATTGCCCCATTGCAGCGCCAGTGCTTTGTCGCGCACCCAAACTGGAACTGGGAGCGCATTCAGGACGGCTTCGAAATCGGCCTTCTGTTGTTCGATCTTTTCTTCTTCCAGCCAGACGCCCGCCATGCCGCCGACGGCGCGACCGCGCGCGGCGATTTTGCGTTCGTGTTTGTCGGATACGGTGAGTTCAAACGGCACGCCATTCGCGCCGAGCTCATCGAGCGCTTGCGAAAGCGTGGTTGCGTCCGGTCCCGCGAGGCAGCCGTCGAGCATTGCGTCAGCACCGCTGTAGGAAAAGGGACCGCTGCCATCGCGTCCCCAAACGACGAGCGCTTCTCGGCCTGCCGAAATCAACGCGTCGCGTTCGCCGACCGCGGCGCGTGCGCGGGCGCCGGATTGGCGGATGGTACGGCGGAGCCGTCTGGCAGCGCTTTGTTCGGCCAGCGCCCACAACGCGACGGCGAAGGCGAGGGCGATGGCGCCGGCGGCGATGCAGGTGGAAAGGACACCGAGGTCGGTGGGGGTTATGCCCTGCGCGTGCGCGGGCAACGGCAACAGGATTGCCGCCAACGCCAGACCTGCACGCTTACCACGCCCCTCGACGCCAAGCCCGGTCGATTGTCCCCTTGTGGTGGGACGCATTCCCTGCCGCCCCCATTTTTCGCCGCTGAGCGACGAATCACTGTGGAATCAACATGATAGGTAGGCTTATCCACAGCGCAAGGGAATATGGTTAAAAAAGTATGAAGCCCCAGATGTGGCTTGGTGAACCACATCTGGAGTTCGATTCGATTGGCCGAATCGGAACAGCCGCTTAGATCGTTAATAGCGGTAATGATCCGGCTTGAAGGGGCCTTGCTCGGGCACGCCGATATAGGCGGACTGTTTGGGGCTCAATTCGGTCAGCTGGACGCCGATCTTTTCGAGATGGAGGCGGGCCACCTTCTCGTCGAGATGCTTCGGCAGCGTGTAGACCTTCTTCTGATATTTGCCCTCGTTGGCGAACAATTCGATCTGGGCCAGCGTCTGGTTGGTGAAGCTCG
>CAZTCU010000050.1:0-13882 GCA_964612235.1 uncultured Rhizobium sp. | reverse complement strand
GCGGGCGCCAGCGTGCAATGGCATATCTCCGGCAATGTCGGCCATTCCATCGATCCCGATGGGCTTGCGCTCGGCGGCAATTTCCTCGCCATGGCGTTTCGCGGGCTGCTCAAACGGCCCGCCGAAATCTCCTGTCCCGCCGGTTAACGTCTTCTAGACGTCACGGATTTTCGTTTATTCTCAATGCGGGCAGTGATTCTTGGCAGCGGGAACTTTTCCGCTTAAGGTTCGCCCGCCCGTTATTTGAATAACCGGATGGAGGTCTGGCCTTCACAGGATATTCGCCATGCTAGCCGCGCGGATGCCCGACAACTGCCCCGCGCTTGTGCTCAACGCGGATTACCGTCCCTTGAGCTATTTCCCGCTGTCACTGTGGTCCTGGCAGGACACGATCAAAGCCGTGTTCCTGGAGCGGGTGAACATCCTCGCCGAATATGAGCGGAAAGTTCATTCGCCCAGCTTCGAGATGAAGCTGCCGTCGGTCGTCTCGCTGAAGACCTATGTGAAGCCCGCGCGCAATCCCGCCTTCACGCGGTTCAACGTGTTCCTGCGCGATCGTTTCGAATGCCAGTATTGCGGTGCGGAGGAAGACCTCACCTTCGATCACGTCATCCCGCGTTCGCGCGGCGGACGCACCACCTGGGAAAATGTCGTCGCCGCCTGCGCGCCGTGCAATCTCATCAAGGGCGGGCGCCTGCCGCAGCACATCAACATGCATCCGCGCAACCGCCCGCACAAACCCTCGGTCACCGAATTGCGCAACAACGGCCGCGCCTTCCCGCCAAACTATCTGCACGAAAGCTGGGCGGACTTTCTGTATTGGGACAGCGAGTTGGAGCCCTAACCTCTTTTCGTCATGGCCCGCGAATGCGGGCCTGTTCTACAAGGAAAATCCTCACGCGGAGACGCGAAGGAAAACTCAACTCCGCGTTCTCCGCGTCTCCGCGTGCATGACGTTTTTTGCTTTTAACGTTTCTCGCGCCACATCGCCATCAAAGGCGGAGCGCCGTTGGGCGAGATGTTCTTTTGCGTCACGAAGCCCGCGCGCTCGTAAAGCCGCGTGTTCTTCGGATTGGAATTTTCCAGATAGGCCGGCATGTGCGTTTCGTCCGCGCGCTTGAGTGTGGCTTCGAGGACCGCCGATCCCAATCCCATCCCCTGAAAGCGCGGGGCGACCGCAACGAACGCCAGATAGTAGTGATCGTCGTGCGGATGATGCTTTTCCATGGCGTCCGCCATCGCAGACCCCCGCCCCAATCGCGGGAACCCGCACAGCCGCACGAACAACGGCAGCAATTTGATCTGCTCCAAGATGCCGCCGGGGCTTGCTGGCGTGCCGGGCGGAAGCCAGGCCGCAGCGGCAGCACCATCGTCCGCCATCCAAACTTCGCCAAACGGAATCGCGCGCACCTGCAGCAGCCAATAGAAAAACCGCTCCAGCCCGGCCGCCCGTTTCGGGCCGGGCCGCGCGATCCAGTCGAACACGGGATCTTTCAGGAACGACGCCGCGAACAGCCGCGAAAGCGTTCCCGCATCGTCCTGCGTGGCGCGGCGCGGGTTCGATGCTTTCTGCAACCGCTCGAAGCGTTCGTCGCTCATATGCGTTCCGACAATCTGATCGCGATCCGGCAGCCCGTCTTGATGGCTTCGCTCAGAAACCGATAGCCGGGCGCCATTTCCGCACCATGTTCGAAAGCGGTGTCGCGATGGGCGATCTCGTCGGCGCGAAATTCCGCAATCGTCCTCTTCAGTTCGGGATCGCCGTCGAGCTGTTCCACCTGTTTGGCATAATGCTCGTCGATCACCTCTTCCACGGCGGCGGTACACGCCATCGCCGTTTTCTCGCCCATGAAAGCAGTGGCCGCGCCCAGCGCAAATCCCGCCACGCGCCATACCGGCTCCAACGCGGTGGGCCGCACGCGCCGTTCGTTGACGAGCTTGTCGAACGCCTTGAGATGTTTCTGTTCCTGTTCCGCCATGTGCGCGATTGTCTCGGCCGCACCGCGCGATTCGGGTCGCGTGCGCATCACCGCAAGCTGACCTTCATAGATGCGCACCGCGCCATATTCGCCCGCATGATCGACGCGGATCATCGCTTCGGTGTCGCGTTCGACTTGCGAACCCGGCGCTGCCGGGCGGGGCCGTCGTGTTGCGCTCATCCTTTATGCCTCACCAATGCAATCGCGCCGAGCAACGCCGCGCCCAGCGAGATCACCGCATTATACCCCGCCATCGAAATTCCCAGGAGCCGCCAAGCTGCGATGTCGCACATCACCACGCGTTCGTTGAAGTCGATGGTACCGGTGTATTCGAAACGCGGGCCGGTGCAATGCTGTGGCCCTTTCCACAAATGCCATTCGATGCCCGCGTGATAGACGCCGATACCGCCCGAAATCGCGACGCAAAGAAGTGCGAGCCATGCAATCGATGCAGCCCACTTCCGCTCGATCATTCCGGCCTGCAACAAGCCCCATCCGCCCAGCCCGATGACGGCGGACGCGATATGCGGCCAGCGCTGCCAATGGCAGATTTCGCAAGGCGGATAGCCGCCCAGATATTGGAACCCGAGCGCCCCCAGAAGCAGCGCCACCGACAGCCCCCCGGCCGCGAATGCGACCAAAAGCGGCAGGGGTTTTGGGGCGGTTTCGGTGCCTGAAACTTCAGCGCTCAAAGATCTGCTCCTCGCGTGCGAACGCCTTGAATTCCAGTGCATTTCCGCTCGGATCGGCGATGAAGAAGGTCGCCTGCTCGCCCGCCTCGCCTTCGAACCGGATGCCCGGTTCGACCAGGAACTTCGCACCCGCTCCCCTCAGCTTCGCCGCCAGATTCCGCCATTTCTCCATGTCAAGAATTATCCCGAAATGCCGGACCGGAATCTTCTCGCCGTCGACCGAATTATGCCCTTCCGCAACGCCAAAACCCGCGCTTAAATGAGCCACGATCTGATGGCCGAAGAAGTCGAAATCGACCCATTCACCGGAAGATCTGCCCTCGTTGCATTCCAATAAATGGCCGTAAAACCTGCGCGCTTCGTCAAGGTCGCGAACGGGGAAGGCAAGGTGGAATCGGGGCACGGCAGTCATTGAAACAACTGTCGCGCGCCTTCGCGTGGCAGACAAGGTGTGGGGCCAGATACGCATGCGTGCGGGGAAGCCGCGCAAGAACACGAAGCGGCGCGATATGGCGCGGCGCGCGCTTCTGCGCATCGACGGGAAAAAGGTCGAGGTCACGCTTCAGCTCAATCGCCGCGCGCGAAGGCTTATCGTCAAGGTCCATCCCTCCACCGGCGAGGTGACGGTGGTGGCGCCCACGCGGCGCGCCTTCAGCGAGGCGCTGGATTTCGCGCGCACCGAATCGGATTGGATCGCGCGCCGCCTCAAGAACGTGCCGCGCCCGGTGAATTTCGAACTTGGCGAGCGCATCCCCCTGCGCGGCGAGATGCACATCATCCGCCGCGGCGAAGTCCGCAACCGTCCGGTCTGGGTGGACCGTTCGGAAGGCGAGCCCATTATCCGCGTGTCCGGCTGGGGCGAACACACCGAACGCCGCGTGTTCGATTTCCTCAAACGCGAAGCGCGCAAATCGCTCGACCAGCATGTGACCTATTACGCAGAAATGATCGGCGTGCGGCCTGCGCGCCTCACCGTGCGCGACACTGCCACCCGCTGGGGTTCGTGTTCCTCAGGTCGCATTCTTTCGTTTTCGTGGCGGCTCATCATGGCCCCGCCCTTCGTGCTCGATTACGTGGTCGCGCACGAAGTCGCGCATTTGCGCGAGATGAACCATGCTCCTCGTTTCTGGCGGCTTGTCGACGGCATGGTTGAAAACCGCGAACGCGCGCAGCGTTGGCTCGCGCAGCACGGCACGACGCTGCATCGCTATGCGCCCCGCGGCGTGGAATAGTTTTTCCTAGAACAGCACCGCGATCAGCGTCATCCACATCAGGACGCCCACGCCAACGCTCATCAGGAACCACGAGCCGCGTGGAGAATCGTGGTCGCGCGCATACTCGCTGAATTCCAGGGAATCCGTCGGCGAAAGATGTGCATGCCATTGGCGGCCGAAGCGCAGCGCGCCGGTCTCGAAGTGCGTGCCCGCCATACGGGCGTGAAGTGCGATCAGCCGACCCATGACAAGATGAAAACGATTTCATCCCGTTTTGGTTCAAAGTGACGGGCAATCAGGTTCCGCCAAACAGCTTGTCCAAAATACCCTCGAAAGTCTGAGGCTTATCGTCGTTTGCGGGTGCGGCAGGCGCCGGCTCCGGCGCAGCAGGCGCGCTTTCCACCGTTGCGGGCGTGGTTTGCGGCTGTGCTTCCGCCACAAGGGTTAATCCCGCGAGCGGCCGCGGCGGCAATCCTTTCTCCGCGTCTTCCATGAACGTCTTGAACAGATGCGCGGGCAGCGTGCCGCCGGTGACGTGTTTCATCGGCGTGGCATCGTCATTGCCGAACCATACGCCGCACACATAGTCGGCGGAAAATCCCATGAACCATGCGTCGTGGAAATCCTGGGTCGTGCCGGTCTTACCCGCGGTGTCGCGTTGGTCGAGTTTGGCGGCCCTGCCCGTGCCGGTCGCCACCACTTCCGTCATCAGCCGCGTGACGGCGGCGGCATTCTCCGGCGACATCGCACGTCCCAACCCGGACCCATGCCGCGTATAGAGCACCTTGCCCGAACGTGTGCGGATGCGCGTGACGCCAAACGCATTCACGCGCATGCCGCCATTGGCGAATGCGGCATAGCTTTGCGTCAGCTCCAGGGGTGTGACGACCGATGTGCCAAGCGCGATCGACGGCATGGCGGAAAGTTTCGACACGATGCCGACGCGGTGCGCGGTTTGCGCGACGATCCCCGGCCCCACCGCATAAGCGAGTTGCGCCGCCACAACATTGGAGGATTTGGCGAAGGCGCGCGTCAGCGTGATCTCGCCTTCGTAATGCCCTTCGTAATTCCCCGGCCGCCATTTCCTGCCGATGGTCACCGGCCCGTCGCGCATCATCGAGTCGGGCCGATAGCCGTGTTCGAACGCGGCAAGATAAACGAACGGCTTGAACGAAGAACCGGGCTGGCGCCAGGCATCGGTGGCGCGGTTGAACGGCGTTTCGGAATAGGAGCGCCCGCCGACCATGGCGCGGATTTCGCCCGTGGGCGTCATCGCGATCAGCGCCGCTTCGCCCGCGTTCTTTTCCGCGCCTTCCTTTGCCAGCGCAGCACTCACCGCGCGTTCGGCATCGTTTTGCAGGTCGATGTCGAGCGTCGTCTCCACGATCACCGGCTCGCCGGTCTCGCCGATTTCTTCGGAGAGATTGGCGAGCACCCAGTCCACGAAATAGCCCGAACTGGGCGTGCCGCCGTTGCGCACCACGCGCGGCCGCGTGGCTATCGCCTCGGCGCGTTGCGCTTCGTTGATGAAACCCGCGTCGTGCATCGCGGCCAGCACCAGCCGCGCACGCTCCGCCGACGCATCGGTGTCGGCCAGTGCGTTGTATTTCGCTGGCGCTTTCAGACTTCCCGCCAGCATCGCGGCTTCCGGCAGGGTGAGCTTGTTGGCGTGCTTGCCGAAGAACAATTCGGACGCCGCCTCGATGCCATAGACCCCCGCACCGAAATAAACGCGATTCAGATAGAGCGTGAGGATCTCGTCCTTGCTGTAATGAGCTTCCAGATAGAGCGCGAGCACCGCTTCCTGGATCTTGCGCTCGAAGGTGCGGTCCGGTTTCAGGAACAGGTTCTTTGCAAGCTGCTGCGTGATGGTCGAGCCGCCCTGCACCACATGGCCTTCCAGCAGATTGGCGCGCGCGGCGCGCAACAGCCCTTGCGGATCGACGCCCCAATGATGGCGGAAACGCCGGTCTTCGATGGCGATGAACGCATTGGTGACATAGGCGGGAAGCGCGCGCGCATCGACCATCGCGCCTTGCGTCAAGCCACGCCGCGCGATGAAGCGGCCGTGATCGTCGAGGATGGTGATGTCGTGCGACGGCGCTTTGGCCATCAATTGCGAAACGTCGGGCAGGTCGGACGCCCAGCGCGCATAGAGCACGCCCGCAAAAACCATCACCCACGCGAACAGGAAGAAGACGACGTAAGGCCAGGTTCGCCTGCGAGGTGGATCGGGTTCGTCTTCCGGCGGCTCCGGTGGTTCGGGCGGCGGCGGAGGGTTTCTCCGCCGTCCACGTTTTCCCGGCTCGAAGGACGGTTCAATTTTCTCTGGCCGCCGCGGCATGGAATCGTTCTAGGCGGCAAGCGTTAACGGCTTGTTAACTCTCTCGAAGCGGTCCCGGGACTTCAGTCGCCGATCTTCACATTCGCCATGCCTTCGCTGTTCAGCTTGCCCTTGATGGCGTGGAGTTTGACCTTGCCCGAGCCGAACGCCTCGATGCTCGGATTGACGGCGAGCCCGCCGAAGAACACGTCGCCAGAGCCCGCGATCTCGACCTTGAACGGATCGGCCACGCCGTCGGCGATCTTCACCGAGCCCGCGCCCGCGATTTCGATTTTCACCGGCCCTGTCACCTTGGTCGCCGTCAGGTTGCCCGAGCCCGCGATTTCCAGATGCAGCGGTCCGTTGATCGAACCGATGGCCGCATCGCCCGAACCGTTCAACTCGGCATGCACGCTTTTCACGTCGCCCGCATTCACCTTGCCCGAACCGTCGATCTCGATGTTGAGCGCGCCGAACACCTGGCCCATATCCACCTGACCCGAACCTTCCAACTCGATCTTGGCGTCCTTCACCTTGCCGATCTTCGATTTCGTCGCGTTGGCGGAGAAATTGAGATTGCCCATCGTGTCGCCGATCGCGGCATTGCCGATGAAATCCTCGACCGCCACGTCGGTGCCGCGCGGCACCGTCAGGCGCAGGTCGAGCTTGTAATGATGCGATTTGCCGACATCGGAGAAGTCGAACCATTTGCGCCAATCCCAGACCGCAATGGTGCCGCCCTCGTCCGATCCCTCGATTTCAAGCGTGCCGTCCTCGACATGGACGTCGAGCCCATCCACCGCGCGCTTGGTGCCCGCGACGTCGAGCGTCATCGGCCCGGAATCTTTCACATCGACCTTGATCGAACCGATCACCGAGGAGAAATGCACCTTCTTCACGTTGAAACTCTTGCGCGGCCTGGTCACCCAGTTTCCGTCGGCTTGGGCGACCCGCATCTCCTTGCGCGCGCTTTCGGCTTCGCGGCGCGCGTCTTCCGCAGCGGCGCGGGCTTCCGCCTTGGCCGCCTTGGCCTCGGCTTTGGCGTCCTCGACGGCATCGCTGACATCGGCGGGGACCGGTTGGGCCACGGGTGCCGGAGGGGCAGGCGGGGCCGGGGGTGCAGCGGGCGCGCCATGGGCGAGCGTCGGCACGATCAGCAGGGCCGCCAGCGCTGCGCCCGCCAGTATGGATTTCAACTCGTGATGCATGTCCTTCGCGCTCCCGGCGCCGATCTATTCTGGACTTATAACTAGTACGGACTTCGCTGTACCGCTAGTGCGGGAAATCCGCAACCCGGCTATCACGGTTAAGCAGGGTGAACAAACTAGATACAAGAAAAGAACATCACGGCATCAGCCGGTAGCCGCCGCTTTCGGTGACCAGAAGCTGGGCCTGGCCGGGGCTGGTCTCGATCTTCTGGCGCAGCCGGTAGATATGGGTTTCCAGCGTGTGGGTGGTGACGGCCGGGTTGTAGCCCCAGACCTCGTGCAGCAGCGTATCCCTCGGCACGGTATCCCCCGACCGGTAGAGGAACTTCAGGATGTTGGTTTCCTTCTCGGTCAGCCGCACCCGCTTGCCCTTGGGATCGACCAGCAGCTTGGCGCTGGGCCGGAAGGTGTAGGGGCCGATCCTGTAGACCGCATCCTCGCTCTGGCCGTGGCTTCTCAGATGCGCATGCAGCCGCGCCATCAGCACCGCGAAGCGGAAGGGCTTCGCGATATAATCGTTGGCGCCGGATTGCAGGCCTTCGATGGTGTCGGCGTCGGTGTCCGCCGCTGTCAGCATCACGATGGGGCAGGTGACGCCCTGTTCGCGGAATTCGCGGGCGAGCTTGCGCCCGTCTCCATCCGGCAAACCCACATCGAGAATCATGAATTCGAACAGACCGCCCTTCACAGCCTCGCGGGCCTCGGCACAGCTTCCCGCTTCCACCGGCTCGAATTCGCCCTCCGTAGCCAATTGCTCGGCCAGCGAAGACCGCAACATCTGGTCGTCGTCCACGAGAAGAACGCGTTTCGCGCTCGGCATTAGGGCGCTCCAAGAGGGCAGGCGTCCGACTCTACCCGGTTTCCGGCCTTGGGTGCTATGTGGAAGCCATGGCCGGTTCCTCACCTTCCCGCGAGTCCGTCGAAGCGGTTGCGCGCGCCGCGTCCGCGTTGCGCGCGGGCGCGCCCGTGGCGATCATGGACAACGGACAGGCGGCACTGGTGCTCGCCACCGAGACCGCCACCGGCGAATCGCTGGCCGCCCTCGGCGCGAACGCGCTGCTGCTGTTGACCCACGCCCGCGCCGCGACCTTGAAGATCCGCCTCTACACACCGGACGCCGTTGCGCTGCCCATTGCTGCGGGCACAAGCGCCAGCGCCCTTCGCGCCATCGCCGATCCCACCGCCGATCTCTCCGAGCCGATGAAAGGCCCGTTCGACGCGCGCCGCGAAACGCTGCCGTCCACATTCGCGCTTGCCATCAAACTGGCGAAGCTCGCGGGCCTGTTGCCATCCGCCGTCGCCGTCGAAACGAAAACGATTCCGCCCGGAACCGTCACGCTCGGCGCCGATGCGGTCCGCCACTATGACGACGCGCTGATCGAAACGCTCCAGATCGTCACGCGCGCGCGTGTGCCGCTCGAAGGCGCGGAGCATGCGGAGCTTGTTGCCTTCCGCCCCGGCGACGGCGGCCCCGAACACTACGCCATCGTGATCGGCCAACCTTCCACGCAATCGCCCGTGCTCGCGCGCCTGCATTCGGAATGCTTCACCGGCGATCTGCTGGGTTCGCTCAAATGCGACTGCGGCGAACAATTGCGCGGCGCGATCAAGGAAATCTCAAACGCAGGAAACGGCATCCTGCTCTATCTCGCGCAGGAAGGCCGCGGCATCGGTCTCATCAACAAGCTGCGCGCCTATCGCCTGCAGGATCAGGGCTTCGACACCATCGAAGCGAACGAAAGATTGGGCTTCGAAGCCGACGAACGGCTTTATGGCATCGCCGCGAAAATGCTGTCGCTGCTGGGCCACAAATCCGTGCGCCTGATGACCAACAATCCCGAAAAAGTGGCGGCCCTCGAAGCAGCCGGGATCAAGGTCGCCGAGCGCGTGCCGCACGCTTTCGAATCCAACGAACACAATCGCGCCTATCTCGACACCAAGGCGAAAAAGGCCGGACACCTGTTCTGACCCGGCAATTCCTGCCGCGCCGTTCCGTCCAAACGCGGTAAACCGCCATTAAATCTTGGCAAGGCTCTTGCTCCGTGTTGCCGGGGAGATGGGTCTTCCATGCCGGCAGCGGTCTACCAGCAGCAGTTCGATCAGCGCGCAAGCGTAGCTTCCGCGCGTGGCGACACTGCGCCCGTTAAGACGGCGTCAACGGATAAGGCAAAGAAAGACGAAGGCTTCACCTTCGACGACTTCCTCGACATCATCAATCCGCTGCAGCACATCCCCATCGTCTCCACGATCTATCGCAAGCTGACCGGCGACACGATCAAACCCTTCGAACGGCTGGCAGGCGATACGCTCTATGGCGGCATGTGGGGCGCGGTTTCGTCCGCCGCCAACATCGCCTTCGAACAGATCACCGGCAAAGATTTCGGCGACACCGCGCTTGCGCTCGTATTGGGCGACGACAAGGCGCAGCCGACCGCCGTTGCCGATGCCAGCCCTGCGCAACAGGTCGCCACCGCCGCCCCGCGCAAACTCTCCGCGCTCGCGAGCACCGGCCAGACCTCCGGCCTCGATCCCGCGCGCGATGCAACGCTGGCTTATGCTTCGTCGCTCCAGGCGCGCAACGTGCCGTCCGATCTCAGTTTGCGCGCGCTCGCCGCCTACAAGCGCGCCATCGACGTGTCCGATCCTTACGCTGGCGTGGCGAACCCGATTTTCTGATAGTCTCTCCGGGTATCGTCCGCGCGGGAGCTTTCGATAGAATCCAATACGCTCATCGTCGAAACACGCGAGAATCCGGTCCTTCACTGGAACGGCGGCAGCGCGCGATGCGCCATCGGCCGTGGTGGCATTGCGAGAAAACAGCGCGAAGGCGACGGGATCACGCCCATCGGCATTTTTCCGATACGCCGAATCCTTTATCGCCCGGATCGCGTCGAACACCCGCAAACCGCGTTACCAATCGCAGCCTTGCAAACGGACGACGGCTGGTGCGATGCGCCGGGCGATCCCAACTACAACCGCCCCATCAAACTTCCCTATCCGAAAAGCGCGGAATCCATGTGGCGCGACGATCATCTCTATGATGTGGTCGCGATCCTGGGGTTCAATGACGATCCGGTGGTAGATGGCGCCGGCAGCGCGATCTTCCTGCACTGTGCGCGCGACGATTATGGTCCCACGGAAGGATGCGTGGCGTTGAAGCTGCCGGACTTGCTCAATGCGCTATCCAAACTGAAACCCGGTGCGAAACTAGAAGTCTGCTAGCAAGGCCCCACCCGTCGGCGTGCCGATGCACGCCGCCGACCTTCCCGCGTAGGGGGAGGTAAAAGAAGAGCCATATCGCACTTACCTCCCCCTACGCGGGGAGGTCGACGCGCGATAGCGCGGCGGGTGGGGGCCGCTCCCCAAAAATCGCACTGCCCACCCTTACATGCGTCGCCCCAAACCGTATCGCGCTCTCAAAGTCGGCGCTCATCCCCATGCTCAACAGCGACAACCCATTCGCTTTCGCGATTTTCGCCAGCAACGCGAAATGCGGCGCAGGCGGTTCGTCGGCGGGCGGAATGCACATCAATCCGCCAATCGGAAGCCGCAAAGTCTCGCGGCAATAGTCCACGAACGCCGCCGTCTCCTTCGGCGCCACGCCAGCCTTCTGCGGCTCCTCGCCCGTGTTCACCTGAATGAACAGAAGCGGAGTCTTGCCCGCGCGCTCGCATTCCTGTTTCAACACGTCGGCGAGTTTCGGCCTGTCCACCGAATGGATCGCGTCGAACAATTCCACGGCCTCGCGCGCCTTGTTGGTCTGCAACGGCCCGATCAGGTGCAGTTCGATACCCGCAAAACATTCGCGCAAGGCGGGCCATTTGACCTTGGCTTCCTGCACGCGGTTCTCGCCGAAGATGCGATGGCCCGCTTCGAGCACCGGCACAATCGCGTCCGCGTCATGCGTCTTGGCCACGGCGATGAGATCGGTCTTGGGCGCAGGCGAAAGGGCCGCCTTTCGCGCGGCCTCGATCCGCGAAAGAATGGCGGCGAGCGCGGCTTTCGAGTCGTGCTGTGGCTCGGGAGACATGCGTGCCTGATACGCTCCACCGGACGAGGCTGGCAAGGGCGGCCGCGCGTCTCAACGCCCAAAGCGGCCACACGGAATTGCCGCCGCTGATCTTCCTCACCGACGACGTGCGCACGCCCGATCCCCTGCCCGCCATCAGGGCGCTGCCGCGCGGAAGCCTCGTCATCGTGCGGTCAAAGAACCCGCAGCGCCGCCGCGAACTCGCCCATGCCGCCGCCCGTATCGCGCAGCGTCAGGGTCTTTTGCTCTCCATCGCGGGCGACACGGCGCTCGCCGCCGAAACCGCCGCCGACGGATTGCACCTGTCCGAAGCGGAAATCGAAAAAGCGGGCCGTTATCGCGCCAACAACAAATCCTGGCTCATCACCGCCGCCGCCCATTCGGCACACGCGGCTTTGCAAGCGCATCTGTCGGGCGCACATGCCGTGTTGCTGTCGCCCATCTTTGCAACGCAAAGCCACACGGATCGTGTGCCGCTCGGCCTCGCGCGCCTTCGCACCATCGCACGTACATCGCCGATCCCGATTTATGCGTTGGGCGGAATCGATGCGGAGAATGTCGAGCGACTGAAAAACATTCCACTGGCCGGAATTGCAGCGATAGGCGCGCTCATACCTTGAACCGCAAATGCGCAAACCCCGCATTCATGTCGATGCGCTGCCGGCCATTGTAGAACACGCCCATATCGCGCTCATAGACAAAGCGTTGCCATCCGCCGGTGAGTTGCAGGTTGTCGTTGATCGCATAGGAAATCGCCGCCTGCATTCCGCGTGCATCGAGATCGGGCGCATCCAGCGCGCGCGCGGTGCCGTCGGAATATTCAAACCCCGCACTCCACGCCGTCCATGTAACAGCCGTACTCACATGCAGCGCGCCGGTGTTGCGCAATGCCTGCACGTCGTTCACATCGAAGGCATAGGCGTTGCTGCGCCGGTACGCGCCGCCCGCCGAGATTTTCCATTCGTCGTCCAGCGGATAATCCACCTCGGCGCCGAGCGACCAGTCCGTCAGCCCTTCATGGCCCGGCGTGCGCCATTCGTTGTGCCCCATCGTCACGCCGCCGGAGATTTTCGCGGTGGCATCTCCCAGCTGCGTTTCGTAAGCAGCCGCCATTTCCCACATCCGGTTCTGCCGGTTGGCGACATCCGGTCCAGCGTCGAGGAACGGCAACACGTTCTTTCCTTCCGACGGCGTGTAGGAAAGTCCCAACTGCACACCGAAAAGCTTGGGTGTGTAGAAACTGAGCTTGGCGAAATTGCTCGACGATCCCGTTTCGCTGCGCAACGCGAAGATGCTTGCAAAGGCGCGTCCCGTCGCCGGATCGCGGAAAAATGTCATCTGCGGATCGTCCACCGAAACCGCCGGATCGATCTTCGGCCCGGTGACGGCGAGCGTGTAGGCCGCGCCGTCCGTCTGTCCGATCTCGAACCGGCCCAATCCGAACTGGACCTTTCCATAGACTTTCTCGAACACGTCGTTTCCGTAACGATCGAGCGCAAGCGTGTCATGCGCGACCAGGATCGAGGCCTCCAGCGAGATCACCATGCCGGTGTCGTAGGCGCGCAGGATGGAAGGGTTCAGACGCAGCAGCCCTGCCGCTGTGTTGCTGTTCCGGTCGGTGGTGAAGAGCGCGCCGTCGGCAATCCCACCAAGATTTAATGTGGCGGGACCCAGTTCCGTTGAGAGCGGTTCCACCGGAAAAACCTCGGCTTGCGATATGGCAGGCGCGAGCAAGAGCGCGCTCGTAAGCGCCCCCGCGAGACAAACGATCGGGTTTCGGCTCGTACGCCGCACTTTCTTGCCGGGGCAGGTTCCGGTGCAACGGTGCGACATTTCACATTTCCTTGAGTTGCGATTATGAGGTTGCCTGCTCGCTACCGTTGCGGTTTCGTAACCGAAATCACCTGAGGCTTCCATGAACCGTCTTCTTACCCCGGCCGCATTGGCCGCGTTTGTTCTTGTTCTTCTCGCAGGATGTGCGGGCAAGCCCGAATCGGCGCCGATGGCTCTCAACGACAGCGACCCCCATTCCACCAACCCTGATCGCATCATCTGCCGCCAGCTTCCGCCGCCGACCGGCAGCCACATCTCCCAGGACCAGAAGGTCTGCCACACTTGGGCAGAGTGGGAGAAGATTGAAAAATATTCGCAAGAAGCCGTTCGCCATGGACAGCGGATGCCGGGACAGGGCACCAGCGCTGGTCCTCGCTAACACGCCGCGTTGCGCACGGAACCACGGTTAAGTATAAGCCGCAGCCGTCATTCGGGGGCCAGCGACGGCGCGTGATTCTGCGCCGGAAGGATAAAAATGAAACGCCCGATCCGACTTTTGCCTTTGCTGATTTGTGCCGTAGCACTTGCCGCCTGCGGCGGCGGCAGTGACCAACAGGACCCCGACACGGGGGCGACCGCGATTTCGTCGACCAGCGGCAAGGT
>CAZTCU010000049.1:0-14062 GCA_964612235.1 uncultured Rhizobium sp. | reverse complement strand
AGCACTATACCCGCAACATGGCGACGGGTGCGTCGAATTCAGAACTCGCCGTCATCCTGATCGATGCGCGCAAGTGTGTGCTCACGCAGACGCGCCGTCACGCCTACATCGCATCGCTGCTCGGCATCCACCATGTCGTGCTGGCGGTGAACAAGATCGACCTCGTCGATTTCTCGCAGGATGTGTTCGAGGACATCGTTGCCGAATTCACCAAATTCGCGGAGCCTTTGGGTTTCCAGACGCTGCTGCCGATCCCGATGTCGGCGCGCTACGGCGACAACGTCACCGAGAAAAGCGCGAAGATGCCGTGGTACGAAGGTCCCACGCTGATCGCCCATCTCGAAACGGTGGATGTCGAAACCGCGCTCGCCGAAAAGCCGTTCCGCCTCCCGGTGCAATGGGTCAACCGGCCCAATCTCGATTTTCGCGGTTTCTCCGGCACCATCGTTTCGGGCCGCGTGAAGCCGGGCGATACGGTGGTCGTGGCGAATTCCGGCCGCACGTCGGAGGTCCGCCGCATCGTCACGATGGACGGCGATCTTGAGGAAGCGGTGGCGGGCGAAGCGGTAACGCTGATGCTTGCCGATGAAATCGATATTTCGCGCGGCGATCTTCTGGCCGCGCCGGCCGCGCGCCCCGAAGTCTCCGATCAGTTCGCCGCGCACATGCTCTGGATGGCGGAAGACGAGTTGTTGCCGGGCCGCCAGTATCTTCTCAAGATCGGCACGCGCACCACGCCGGTCACCGTCACCGCGCTCAAGCACAAGGTCGACGTCAACACGCTCGACTCGCTGGCGGCCAAGACGTTGCAGCTGAACGAAGTGGGCTACGCCAACCTCTCCTCGTCGCAGCCGATTGCATTCGATTCCTATGCGGAAAACCGCGACACGGGCGGCTTCATCCTGATCGACCGTTTCACCAACGGCACGGTCGCCGCGGGCATGATCGATTTCGGTCTCAGACGCGCCACCAACGTCCATTGGCAGGCGCTCGACATCGACAAATTCGTGCGCGGCGAACAGAAGGGCCAGAAGCCCGCGGTGCTGTGGTTCACCGGCCTGTCGGGCTCGGGCAAATCCACCATCGCCAACATCGTGGAACGCACGTTGTTCGCCGAAGGCCGCCACACCTATCTGCTGGACGGCGACAATGTCCGCCACGGCCTCAACCGCGACCTCGGCTTCACCGATGCCGACCGGGTGGAAAACATCCGCCGGGTGGCCGAAACGGCCAAGCTGTTCGTCGATGCGGGTCTGATCGTGCTGGTGTCGTTCATCTCGCCCTTCCGCAGCGAGCGGCGCATGGCGCGCGGGCTGGTGGGCGAAAGCGAGTTCATCGAGGTTTTCGTCGACGCCCCCCTCGAGGTCTGCATGGGCCGCGATCCCAAGGGTCTCTACGAAAAGGCCAGGGCAGGCGAGATCAAGAACTTCACGGGCATCGACAGCCCCTATGAGCCGCCTGAGGCCGCCGAGTTGACCCTCAAGACGGTTGGGACGGAGGCCGAGACCCTGGCCGCCCAGACGGTCGCCTTCCTGCGCAGCCGGGGCTTAATCCCCTGATAGGGATTTGCGAACCATAATCGAAGGGATCGTGGCGCGGTTTCGTGCGTTATGTGCTGTTGTTGCCGGGGAATTTCTGTTGCAACAGAGCAACATAGACGTTTAAGCCGACAACCGCGAATTGACAGTTTTCAGGGCCTAACGTACACAAAATTACAGATTCAGGAGGGTTTCCCTATGTTGCGGAAGATTGCTTCGGTCGTTGCGGTGGCTTCGATGCTTGCCAGCTCGGCAGCCTATGCGGCCGACACCACGGAACAGGGTGCGCTCGCCCCCGGTAATGCGGCGGCTATCCATGAGGCGCAAGGCATGGACATGGACCTGACGATGGGTCTTCTGGCGGCTGCTGTCGTTGCCGTCGGCATCGTCTTGGTCGTGACCAGCACGGGAAATGGCGGTCATTCGACGACCGGCACGACCGCGTTCGCCGATTAATTCGAACGAGAACTTTGCGAAAAGGGCGCCCGTTGCGGCGCCCTTTTTGTTTGCCCGTGTTTTTGTTTGTCCGCGTCTTTGCTTGTCCGAATCAATGCGTCTCCGGCGGACGCAGGATCTCGGTCGTTATCGGCCCCACGCTTGGATGGATGTGCTGGACCGACTGCCACACCATCCCGCTTTCCGCACCCGCCCAATAGGTGTTGACGAAAGACCAGTCGAGCGCGTCGGCCCGGCAGGTCTCCTCGATGCGGATGGTGGGGATGGCCTTGCCGAGGATCTGGATGTTCTCGCGGCCGCGGCTCACCGCATGGCAGACCGTCTTCACCGAATAGGCGTTGAGGTCGGCGAAGTCGTAGAGCAGCGTCCGCTTGCCGTCGCGGCGGCGCACGGCATCGAGCGGAGAGACCGGCGCCCCCAGATCGCCGCTCACGCCGGAGAGGTTGTTCGCAAAGCCCGAGGTCCGCACGATCCGCCCGTCGTCGGTCTGGACCGCAATCGCCTTGCCGGCCGTCCAGAGCCGCGAATGGGGCGCGTCGATGACCATCACGATGAGGATCTCCGAACCGCCGTTTATCCGCACGCCCATCGAGGCATAGGGAACCGCCGCCGCCTGCTGGAGCGTCACCGGCTGGGGCCCCGGCCCCGTGACGATGTTGCGGACGGCCCCGAACAATAGTCCGGTGTCCGACTGCTCCGAGCCGCATGCCGCCAGCAGCAACAGGCTCGCCACAGCCAGCGCCTTACGGGTTCGGGATGTCGTCGAGATGATAGGCAAAAGAGCCATAACCGGTTCTGCGGGTTTCTTCGTAAAGCGAATCGTCGTTGTCCAGCCGCTGGCCGCCGTCGCGTTGCAGCGGACGCAAGGTCAGACTGTACGACGACTGCGAATGGATCGGCAGCGCCCATTCGAGCGGGATGCGCGCCATCACGCCCTTGTCGAAGCTGCCTTCGCCGAATTTCTTGAACGGCACATTGGTGAAGGTGGCGAAGGCGCCCAGTTCGACACCGCTGTCGAAGCGGCGCATGACTTCGAAGGTCGCGCCATAATCG
Organism: uncultured Rhizobium sp.; assembly: GCA_964612235.1. Lineage (GTDB taxonomy): Bacteria > Pseudomonadota > Alphaproteobacteria > Micropepsales > Micropepsaceae > Rhizomicrobium. Next base: position 11,015 of record CAZTCU010000049.1, on the reverse strand, counting down.
CCCGCCAGATACCGGCCGGCATGGATGTTGAAGTTCAATCCGTACCACGGCGATTCGTAGTAGACGTTCACGTGCCCCGTGAACACATGATAGGACTGGAAGTAGATCAGCCGGTCGAAATCGCGCTGCCAGACCTCATAGGCGTCGGCGCCGATCGTGAAACGGGAATTCTTCGGCCGCCAGACGATCTGCGCGCCTGCGCCGCCGAACATGTCCTCCAGATAGCCGCCGCTCACCTTCACGAACACGTCGGGCGCCAGCCGCGTGCGGTAATCGACTTGCAGATTGGCGATGCCGTTGACGCCGTGCTTGTAGTATTTCTGAACGTCGCTTCGGACGTGCGGCAGTTCGCTGTCGCTCGGCCGCTTGTCGGTGAAATTGTTGTAGACGTTGACGTCGAATTTTCCCGAGATCGTCACGCCCGGATAAAGATCGACGCTCGACGTCACGCCCACCAGAAGCTGCGCCTGCAGCGGTACGTTGGGATCGAACAGGCTTTGCTTGGTCTCCGGCGAGATCGACCAGGACAGGCGCGGATAGTTCCTCGAAATCATCCCGTCGAGCGCGGGATTGTCCATCGGCGCGGCCGTGATCTCGACGGCTTCGCTCAGTTCGGGAACATTGCCGTTGGCCAGCAGCGTTCGTTCGAGCGAACTGCGCAGCACGGTGGTCTGTCGCAGCGGCACGCCATGCTCGACGGAGATCAGGTGGAACACCTCGATCTCTGGCGATGCTTCCGCCATGGCGATGCGGGTGATCCGGCCCACGGCCTCGGTTTCGAGATAGTAGTGGTGGTTGGTGAAATAGATCCACATCTCGCCGCGCGCCGAACGCACGGCATCCACATAAAGCGCCTGGTCGCGCGCATCGTCGCGAATCTTCTTTTCGGCCTGGTCGCTGGGGATGCGACGCGACAGGGGCGGCGGTGCGCCTCCCGCATAGGCATCCGTCAGCGGATAGTTCGCCGAGGCAAGCTGAACGCCAGGCCGCATCACGCTGCAGGTCACCACATGGCCGTCGCCCTTGCGCAGGTCGGCCACCGCCACCGATTTCAGGTTCATGTTCGAAAGCGCCGGCAGCCGCGCGTAAGAGCGGCAATCGGCGGGCGAGGGCGTCTTGCGCGCGTTGACGAGCAGCGTGTAGCCGTCGATCTCGTAGTCCCATACTTCGCCGCCCATCGCCGACAGCGCGTCACTCAACGCATAGCGGTCGTCGGGACCGGCATAGCGGTTGGGCAGCCACGGCTTCTCGTCCGCGCGCCGTCCGATGACGTTGTGCTTCGAAAGATTGACGATCGCGGCATGCTGTTCTTCGGGCGTGCGCGTCTTCACCGGCGGTGGCTGTGCGCCCAGCCGCATGTTCTGCAACGGCTTGGTCGGATCGGCGTCCACGGTGAGCGAAAGTCCGTAAGTGTTGCCGTAGAGGAAGCCTGCTTCCAGCGTGATGTGATTGAGCGGCCGGTAGGCGAGGCCGAAATTGACCGGCATGGATTCGTTCAGCATCCCGAACCGCTTCTCCTGCACATAGCGATCCGAGGAATATTCGACGATGAAATCCAGCCGCGGGATCGGCGTGTGCCACGAGAGGCCGCCGAAGACGCCCAGGTCGGGACCGCGGAAAAGCTGGCTGAAATCGATCTGGCCGGTTTGATGCGGCGGCTGGCGGATTTTGGCCGCCGAAAAGATTTCGCCCACCGGATTGGGCAGCGCCCCCGAAGAGGCAAGCCGTCCCCAGCCCACGCCTATCGTCGCGTCGAAGTCGCGCGCGATATGTTTGCTCGCGACCAGATATTCCGAACCGTAAACGCCGGTGCCGATGATGTCGCGAATGCCCAGCGATATGTCGGGCCAGTTCATGCTCTCTTCGACGAGACGCAGTTTCATCCCGAAACTGCGGTCGTAGTAATTCTGGAACCCGTAATTGGAGAGATGACTGTAGCGGAACGAACCTTCCAGCCACGGCAGCGCCTGGAAGCTGAAGCCGTAACGCTGCGTGTCCTTCAGCGCGCTCACCGAAACCGTGATCTGACCGTCATCAGCCATATGGGCCGAAGGCATGTCGACCAGGCCCACCTCGCCGAAAAGATTACGGATCTGATAGGGCTGGTCGTCGAGGATGTCGGAAAAGCCCCAAGCGGGGCTCGCGGCCAGCGCCGCCAGCGCCATGCCGGGCGCCGCCAGACGGCGCGCAAAGGTTTTGCGGCGATCCTTCCTGGCCACCAGTCCCCGGTGCTCTCTTATGGGCGGTTTTCTATGGCAAGAGGGGTAGGCGATGGCAAGATGGCGAAACGCGCGTCCACACCTCTAAGGCCTTGCCCGCAAAACGCCTTTTTACCCGGCGGGGCGCGCCTCGGCGCGTCCGACACTGACATAGGTGAAGCCTTCTTCGGCCATCTGCGCGGGCCGGTAGATGTTGCGCAGGTCCACCATCAGCGGCGTCTTAAGCAGGCTTTTGACTTTGCCGAAATCGAGCGCGCGGAACTCGTTCCATTCGGTGAGGATCACCACACCGTCCGCGCCCGAAAGCGCCTCGTAAGCCTCGGTGCAATATTCGACGTCGAGATGCTTCTTGGCTTCTTTCGTCCCTTCGGGATCGTAGGCGCGGATGCGCGCTCCCTTGGCCTGCAGGTGCGGAACGATCACGAGGCTCGGCGCATCGCGCATGTCGTCGGTGTTGGGCTTGAAGGTGAGGCCGAGCACCGCGATGGTCTTGCCCTTCACGCTGCCGAAGGCGCGTTCGATCTTCTCCGCCATCTGCACCTTGCGCGCGTCGTTGACCTTCACGACCGCATCGACGACGTGCGTGAGCGCTCCTGCTTCCTGCGAGGTTCTCAAAAGCGCCAGCGTGTCCTTCGGGAAGCACGATCCGCCGAAGCCGGGGCCCGCGTGCAGGAACTTGCCGCCGATGCGTCCATCCAGGCCGATGCCGCGGGCCACGTCCTGTACGTCCGCGCCCAGTTTTTCGCAGAGATCGGCCATCTCGTTGATGAAGGTGATCTTGGTCGCGAGAAACGCATTGGCCGCGTATTTGATCAGTTCCGAGCTTTCGCGGCTGGTGAAGAGGATCGGCGTCTCGTTGAGATAGAGCGGGCGATAGATTTCTCGCATCACCCTCTTCGCGCGCTCGCTCTCGCAGCCCACCACCACGCGGTCGGGACGGCGGAAATCCTCGATGGCCGAACCTTCGCGCAGGAATTCGGGATTGGACGCCACGTCGAATTGGGCATCGGGACGCTTCTTGCGGATGATGTCTTCCACCTTGCGTCCCGTTCCGACGGGCACGGTCGATTTCGTCACCACCACGGCATAGCCGTTCAGCGATTGCGCGATCTCCTCGGCTGCCTCGAACACATAGGTAAGGTCGGCATGTCCGTCGCCGCGGCGCGAGGGCGTGCCCACCGCGATGAACACAGCGTCCGCGCCGGGCACGGCTTTCGTGAGGTCGCTGGTGAACGACAAGCGGCCCGCCTTCACATTGGCGGCGACCACTTCGTCGAGGCCGGGTTCGAAGATCGGTATCTGGCCGGCTTCGAGCGCCTTGACCTTCGACTGGTCCTTGTCGACGCAGATCACCTCATGCCCGAATTCGGAGAGACAGGCGCCGGACACCAAACCGACATACCCCGTCCCGATCATCGCCACGCGCATGAGGAAAACCCCTTGGAAGAACGGCCACTCTTTGGCCCGGATGGCCGCGCCGTTTCAAGGCTGGACTACCATGGAACCTTAACGCCGGGGTTAATTCGTTAAAGGATTGAAGGTTGTATAGTCCGCTGCATCGGGGGATTCGCCCATGACCTTGCTCGGACAGGCGCGAAACGTGCTGCTGGCCCTGGGACTGTCGGCCTTTGGCCTACTGGTCACAGCTTGTGCCGAAGAACAACAACAAGCCACGCCCGCGCCCGTGAGCGAGACCTACACGCTCGGCACAGGCGACCAGTTGCGGGTGATCGTGTTCGGGGAAACCGATCTTTCCGGTCAGTTCACGGTGGACGATGGCGGCCATGTCCGTCTGCCCCTGATCGGGCAGGTCGATGCGGCAGGTCGCACGCTGCATCAGTTCGAGGGCGACGTCGCGGCAAAACTCTCGCAAGGCTATCTCAAAAATCCGCGCGTCAGCGTCGAAGTCACCAATTACCGCCCGTTCTTCATCATCGGCGAAGTGAACAAGCCCGGCGAATATCCTTACGTCAACGGCATGAACGTGCTGAACGCAGTGGCGCTGGCCGGCGGCTTCACCTATCGCGCGCGCGAAGGCGAGGTCTACATCAAGCACGCCGGGTCCAACGAGGAAGAGGAGGTCGATGTCGAGGCGGGCGGCAAAGTGCAGCCGGGCGACATCATCCGCGTGAAGGAACGGTTCTTCTAGAACGGCCCGGTGCAGCGATCGTCAATTCCGATCCAATGCGGTCTTCGCCGCCTTTTCGATAGCGTCTGCCGGCACCTCTCCATTCCAGATATGCAGTATCTTTCCGTCACGCGATACAAGAATGCGTACCGGCAGTCCGAGTATGCCCCCATAGAGGGTTCCAAATTTGGCGTCGCCGAGAATCAGCGGATAGTTGAAGGCGAAACGTCGTTCCAGAGATTTTACCGGTGCGGCCGAGTCGTCCATGGAAACGCCAATGATGCGCAAGCCCTCCGAGCGGTAGCGCTTTTGCAGATTGATCAGTCGCGGAATTTCGATGATGCAGGGCGCACACCAGCTGGCCCAGAAGTCAATCAGGACCACATTGCCACGAAGCGCACTGAGGTCGACCCTGTTTCCCGCGAGATCGACGCGCGAGAACTGTGGCGCCTGCATGCCAGCATCAAGGCGAACCGGAGTCGCGCGATCTCCTGCCTCCGCAGGGCACGCAAAACCCAAACACGCCACAGCGATTGCAAGCCACGCTGCGTGAAGTGCCCGCCAGCCAAACTGCATGTCGATCAGCCTCGTTCGACGGGATAGCCCTTGTCGACCCAATCGTGGCCGAAATTGTCCTTGAGTTGCAGAACCTTGATGTTGGTGAAACCCATATCTCGCAGTTCTTTGTAAGCGGGTGCGATGTTGGGGCAGCGCTCCCACGGGCAACATCCGCAATAGATCACGATCAAACGATCGCGTGACAATTTCTCGACATGCGCCTTCAGATTTTGAAGTCCGTCGGGCTGCCCCGCCGGGCCGGCATATTGTGCGCCGACGATGTGCGCTTCTTCGAACAAAACTTTCGAACCGACCTGAAGAACGACCGGCGCATTTGATGCTGACTGAAGTGTCACCGCGAGGTCGTTGGGCTCAATGCGGACGGCAGTTGGGATGGTTTTTTCGGCGTCTCCGGCCGTGCTTGGGCCGCTGGCAAGAACAGCGCAGGAGAGCACCGTCAAAAACAAGGCTCGTACATTCTGAAGGACGCGCATTGATACTCCCTTTCGGCGAAATACACCCCATTGCTGCAAGGCTAGCCCGAAAAACGGCAGACAAACAGGAGATTAGTCCATCGCACGCGATCGATGTACCAGAAGAATCGCGGGAGACATTAGGAGACATTAAAAGTTGGATTCGCACCCATACCTCTCCTTAACAACTGCCACACTATTCTGACCGGCAATGACGACCGGGCAGCCGAAAACCACTTGGGAGAAGAAACTCGCCGCGAAATCGTTGCGCGTGGGCGTGATCGGTTTGGGCTATGTGGGATTGCCGCTCGCCCATGTGTTCTGGCAGGCGGGATTTCCCGTCACCGGGTTCGACATCGATTCCGAAAAGATCGCGAAACTGAAATCGGGGGAAAGCTACATCAAGCATTTCCCGCACCAGCGCATCGGTTCGATGGTCCAATCGGGCCGCTTCGCCGCCACCGACTGTTTCGCCGACCTGAAAAATGTCGATGCGGTCCTGATCTGCGTGCCGACACCGCTCACCGCCACGCGCGAACCCGATCTGCGTTTCGTTATCTCCACAGCTGAGGAAATCGCGCGCCATTTCCACGAGGGCTCACTGGTCGTACTCGAATCCACGACCTGGCCGGGCACCACAGCCGAAGTGGTGCAGCCGATCCTCGAGCGCAAGGGCCTTAAATCCGGCCGCGATTTCTGGCTCGCCTTCTCGCCCGAGCGCGAAGATCCCGGCAGCGCCGTCGAAACCCGCACGATCCCGAAGATCGTTGGCGGCGCCGACGAAACGTCGGGCGCACTCGCAAAAAAATTCTATGAGGCGGCGTTTGCGAAGGTCCATCTCGTGCGGGATGCCGCGACCGCCGAAGCGGTGAAGATCACCGAGAACATTTTCCGCGCGGTCAACATCGCGCTCGTCTATGTATTGAAGGTCGCCTATTCGCGGATGTGCATCAATGTGTGGGATGTGATCGACGCGGCCAAGACAAAGCCGTTCGGCTATATGCCGTTCTATCCCGGCCCCGGTCTGGGCGGCCATTGCATCCCCATCGACCCGTTTTATCTCTCCTGGCGCGCGCGCGCGTTCGAAGTCGATACGCGCTTCATCGAGCTTGCGGGCGAGATCAACCGCGCCATGCCGCGCCTCGTCGTGCAGACCCTGCAGGATGCCCTGAGCCGTCGCTTCGCGCGCGCCTTGAAGGATGCGTCCATCCTCGTTTGCGGGCTCGCCTACAAGAAGAACGTGGACGACCTGCGCGAAAGCCCGGCTTTGCGCATCATCGAAATCCTGCGCGATTTCGGGGCGAAGGTTTCGTATCACGACCCCTTCATTCCCGAGATGAAGCCCACGCGCGAATATGGGGCCTTGCTCGGAATGCAGAGCGTCCCGTTGGACGCGCACACGCTCTCCGGCTTCGACGCCGCGCTCGTCGTCACCGACCACGACGCGGTCGATTACGAAGCGCTGGTGGCGCATTCAAGGCTGGTGGTGGATACGCGCAACGTCACGAAATCCGTGCGCGACCGCGCGAAGATCGTACTCGCCTAGAGATCGAATTTCTTCAGAAGCGCCTTCAGCGACGGCGCGATGTCGGGCCGCGACAGGCCGACCGCGATGTTGGCCTGCAGGAAGCCCACCTTGTCGCCGCAATCGTAGCGCGCGCAATTCGTCGTCACGGCATGGAACGGCATCCGTCCGATCAGCCGCGCCATGGAATCGGTCAACTGGATCTCGCCGCCGGCGCCCGTTTCCTTGCGTTCGAGTTCGGCGAAGATTTCCGGCTGCAGGATGTAGCGCCCGATGACGCACAGCGTCGACGGCGCCTTGTCGGGCGAAGGCTTCTCGACCACGCCCTTCACTTCGGTGGCGTTGCCGCTCGTCTTGCCGGGATCGATCACGCCGTAACGCTGCGTCTCCTCGCGCGTCTTTTCTTCCGCCGCCACGATCACGCCGCCGCCCACGCGATTGTAGGCCTCCATCATCTGCGCCATCGCACCAGGTTTTCCGACCAGCAGGTCGTCCGGCAGCAGCACAGCGAACGGCTCGTTGCCCACGAAATGCCGGGCGGACCACACCGCGTGCCCCAGCCCCAGCGGCTTTTGCTGGCGCGTAAAGCTCACCGAGCCGGTGTCGGGCAGCATTTCCAGAAGGCTGTCCAGTTCCTTGGTCTTGTCGCGGTCCAGCAGCAGGGATTCGAGTTCGTAGGCGTGGTCGAAATGGTCTTCGATGACGTGCTTGCCGCGTCCTGTCACGAAGATGAACTGCTCGATTCCCGCCTCGCGCGCCTCTTCGACGGCGTATTGTACCACCGGCTTGTCCACCACCGGCAGCATCTCCTTGGGGACGGCCTTGGTGGCGGGCAGGAACCGCGTTCCCATGCCGGCAACCGGCAGGACCGCTTTGCGAACAGGTTGAAACGTCATGGTTTTGGAACGCCGGGTTGAAGGTTACGGTTTCATGGCATATTGGCCGTGCGCCCGTCCATAAGGCATATGCATCAGCATGAACATCCTTCTCACCGGCGCCGCCGGTTTCATCGGCTTCCATACCACCCGCGCCCTACTGGCGAGGGGACATCGCGTCGTCGGTGTCGACGAACTCAACGCCTATTACGATCCCCAGTTGAAAGACGCGCGCCTCGCAGAACTGGCGGGCGAGAAGAACTTCCGTTTCGTGAAGTTGGATATCGCGGAGCCGGGCGCGCTTGCCGCGGCGGCCAACGGCGAAAGCTTCGACGCGATCCTGCATCTGGCGGCACAGGCGGGCGTGCGTTACGCGCTGAAGGACCCCGCCGCCTACACGCGCTCCAATCTTGTCGGCCATCACAACGTGCTCGAATTCGCGCGCCATCATGGGCCCCTCAAGCATCTCGTCTATGCGTCTTCGAGCTCTGTCTATGGCAACGACACGGTTGCGCCCTTCCGCGAAGATGCGCGCGCCGATCATCCGGTGTCCTATTACGGCGCCACCAAGCGCGCGGGCGAACTGCTTTCGCATTCCTACGCGGAACTGTTCGGTCTGAAGCAGACGGGTCTTCGCTTCTTCACCGTCTACGGCCCGTTCGGCCGCCCCGACATGGCCTATTGGTCGTTTACCGATCTGATCCTCAAGGGCCAGCCGATCCCGGTGTTCGGCGGCGGCAAGCTCCGGCGCGACTTCACCTATATCGACGACATCGTGGCGGCGCTGGTGCGCATCCTCGAAACGCCCTATCCGGAAACCAAGGCCGCGCCGCACCGCGTTTACAATCTCGGCAACAGCCACCCCGAGGAAGTGCTCGATCTGATCGCGGTGATCGAAAACGCCACCGGCAAGAAGGCCATTATCCAGCACACCGAAGGCCCGCCGGGCGACGTGCGGGAGACCTATGCCGATGTGTCCCGTGCGGCGGCGGATTTCGGTTTCTCGCCCAGCGTGAAACTTTCCGAAGGAATACCCCGTTTCGTCGACTGGTTCCGGCGTTATCATAACAAGCTCTAGTTTCAAGGAAGGGGCGCGTGAGCAGAAGGCTTGCCGCCATCGTCATCGCAACGCTGCTCGCAGGCCCCGCGCTTGCGGAGGAAGATCCTGCGCATGTCGAAGTCACCACAACGCGCATCCTGCAATCCGACACGCTGTCGGCGCTCGACCGCGCGCAGACCCTGGTGACGCGCGGGCTGGCGCGCGAGAAGCTCAGCCGCCCCAAGGACGCCTATGACGATTTCACCTATGCGTTGAACCTGCACGCGCTTCCCGCGGGCGACATCGCGCGCGCGCGCTTCGACCGCGGCGTGGTGCTGGAGGAAATGAACCGTCTCGACGATGCGGTTGCGGACTACACCGCGGCGATCAACCTCGAACAGCGTTTTGCCGCCGCTTACAACAACCGCGCCAATGTCTATCGCCGTCAGGGCCGTCTCGACGATGCCACGCGCGATTACAACGCCTCGCTCAATTTCGGCAACGCGCAACCGGAATATCCGCTTTACGGTCTCGGCCAGATATCCGAAGCGTTGGGGCGCATGGATGCAGCGCGTGGTTATTATCAACAGGCGCTCGCCGCCAATCCGCATTTCGATCTCGCCGCCCAACGTATCGGTGTGATGAACACGCCGGGGCGCACCGATCTGACCGTCCCGTTGCGCCCGCCGCTGCGGCCGACGACGACGGCCAATGTCACGCTGAAGCCGCCCGTCGTGCCGCCTGCCGTGCCGGCCGCACCCAGGCACACGTCGCGTCTGGGGCCTGCGCCGATCCAGCTTGGCGCGTTCCACGACGAGGCCGCCGCATCGGCCGAATGGAACAAGATCGTGGCCCGCATGGGCAGCCTGTTCGACGGCCACAGCCCGCGCATCCTGCCGCTCGATCAGGGAACGCGCCGCATCTACCGGCTGCAGACCGGCCCGTTCGAGCATCCGCGCGATGTCTGCGACAAGGTGGAGGCGGCCGGTTTCGGCTGTTTTCCGGCACGGGATGCGGAGTCTGCACAAGCAGCCCTTGCCTCCTCTCCCTGAACGATTGCCGCTTCGGTCCAAACCTGATTTCTTCGGCCCCAGAGCTATCGAAAGGGCAGGAAATGACAGGAATTACCGCTTATGGCGCTTACATCCCGCTGCGCCGCCTCCAGCGTAAGGCGATCTCGGATGCCAATTCATGGGTGGCCCCCGGTCTGAAGGGCGCGGGCGAACGCGCCATGGCCAATTGGGACGAAGATGCGGTGACGCTGGCCGTCGAAGCCGCCCGCGACTGCCTGCCCGCCGCCGATGCGCTGAAGGACCGCGCCCATGTCGACGCGGCCTATTTCGCCTCCACCACCATGCCGTTCGCGGATCGCCAGAACGCGGGCATTTTGGCTGCCGCGCTCAACCTGCCGCAGGCGGCGGTGACCGCCGACATCGCGGGTTCCCAGCGCGCCGGATTGACCGCGCTTCTGAGCGCGCTCGATGCGGTGGCTTCGGGTCGCGCAAAGGCCCCGCTCGTCGCCGCCGGTGAAAAACGCAAAGCGCGAGCGGCCTCCGCCGAAGAGATGCGTTACGGCGATGCGGGCGCCGCACTTGCCGTCGGCAAGGACAAGGTGATCGCCAAATTCGTCGGCTCGCATTCGGTCAGCCTCGATTTCGTCGATCATTTCCGCGGCGAAAGCGAAGAGTTCGACTATGGCTGGGAAGAACGCTGGATCCGCGACGAAGGCTATTCGAAGATCGTGCCCGCAGCGATCAAGGCGCTCTTGGAGAAAACCGGCGTTGCCGCCTCCGACATCGCGCATTTCATTTTGCCGTGTCCGTTCGCCAAGCTCGATCAGACCATCGCCAAGCAATCCGGTCTCGATCCGGCGAAGACGCGCGACAACCTCGCCGCGACGGTGGGCGATGCAGGAAGCGCGCATTCGCTGCTGATGCTGGTGCACGCGCTCGAACAGGCCAAACCCGGCGAGAAGATCCTCGTCGCGCAATTCGGTCAGGGCTGCGACGCCGCGATCTTCGAAGTGACGCGCGAAATCTCCGAACTGCCGAAACGCAATGGCGTGACCGGTGCGCTCGCCCGCCGCCGCGAAGAAAGCAATTACATGAAATACCTGGCCTTCAACGGCCTGATCGAACTCGAAAAGGGCATGCGCGCCGAAGTCGACAAGCGCACGCCGCTTTCGGTGCTCTATCGCA
>CAZTCU010000048.1:0-14164 GCA_964612235.1 uncultured Rhizobium sp. | reverse complement strand
GATAGAGCATCAGATTCCTAATCTGAGGGTCGGACGTTCGAATCGTCTCGGGGTCGCCATAAAATCAAGCTTACTGAATTTCATGTCGCGCAATGACCAACCTTTGCGTGCCGAGTAACGCTAGCCAAATTCCAAGAGATGAATCGCAAGGCCCAATATTGGGCCTTACTTGAAGTCCCGCGGATGGCCGGAACAAAACGTCAGTCCAGACGTTCTTGTTCTGCGTGCAAGTCTCTTGAGACGCCCCGCTTACCGAATGCGAGCAAATGAGCAGCTGCGCCCTTCTTTGCCGGCTGCACGAAAGGAATTCGACATGACGATTATATGGAAAGCGACAGCGGTCGTACTGGCAATTACAGGCGCCGCCGTCACGTCTGGCTGCGTAACGCGCGACCATGACCGTTACGGCTATTCCGATCACCAGCGGCACGACCGCGGCAACTCCCAGATATCGGTAGAGTTCGGCAATATCGACTACGGGTATAGCGATGGTTACTGGGACAATCGACACGAATGGCACCAATGGTCGAGCGACAATGACCGCGACAGCTATCGCCACTATCGCGGCAGTCACTACGCCGATTGGAGGCATGATCGTGACGGCAACGACGGCTGGCGCGGCAACTAGGATCTGCGGCTCGACTTGAGCCGTGATGCTGTCAGAGCCGGAAAGCAGCCGATGGGCAAGGCTTCGCCTTGGAAAGAGTTCGACGAAATTCGCGAAATCGCGCGCGGGACTTCACTCGTTAGCGAACGCCAGTGTCAGGCAGAAGCAGTGGCCAGACAGTATTTGGATGACATAAAGACCTCGCCAGATCGAACGCTTAGGCTCATTCGCCTTTCCGACATTGTTCTGGCGGGCGTTCTGCTGCACGAGGACCGCCGCGAGATTGCGACATTCCAGGCTGCTTTGAACATTCTGGACGGAGCGAAGTAAGAATCTTAGCTATGGCAGCGCCGTGAGTGAATGTTCCGAGCTGCCCAATCTCCCCGCCGCATTCAATGCCCAAGAGCAGGTTCCCAACAGTTGCCCATGCGGCGACATGCCCATTCCAATTCCCTTACGCAGACCGCGTTGCTTCTCAAATCCACGGAAGTGCGGCCCCAAAGCCCACGGCAAAAAGGATCACCGCTGTCCAAACGATCATCCTGTGCCGTTGGTAGCGTTTGTGGCGATTGTATCCACACTCAGGGCAACATGCAGCCCAACTTGATATAGAGCGATGACAGCGATGGCATTCGACGAACATCATGTCTAATATTCCCGACCAACGATGTGAAACGCGTCAAATACGGGTTCGTTCCTGCGCGCGCGTTTTTGCCGACGCGAGTTTGACGGATGCGCGACCTGGGACGGGTTTATGAGCGCTTCAGCTCCCCGAAAGTCGCTTTTGAAGGAGGTTTTAATGGTAAAACCCAAGAATAAATCGAAGGCCGGATTGCGCCCGAAACGGGTAAGAGCCGCCAATCTGGGAAATGGGCTGGCCAGGTGGGAAAACGAAGGTGGAGCGCCCAAATCCCCTTGGGTCGAAGAGCGTATACGGCGCGCCGAACTGGCCGAAGACGAAGAGGCAGTCCTGCAACGCCTTGGAGCCGGTGTTATTGCACAATGGGCTGACCTTCCCACCGATATTCAGAGGAAGCTTTTTCAAACGGCAACCTCAGCGGCAACATCCCACGATCCGGCCAAGTTGAAAGAACAGATCGCACGGTTTCTGCACGCCCACGGCGCCAATCCTGGCGGTCCGCGACATTAAATCTCCGCCGCCAGCGATGCGCGGTGGTCGCAAATCTGCTGCCACGACGAGTCGATCGACATCCCCTCGGCCTCCGCGCAGCGCTCTCGAATGTCTTCCTGTGCGCAAAACATTCGCAGCTCGCGCCGAATTTGCACGCTTGGCGGAACGGGAATGCGCTTCCCAAAGCGGATGAGCGGCTTCATTCTCTCACATCATTTCTTCGGGCGAAGCACAACAAAGTTACAACGTCTCCGGGTTGCCCATCGCTTTGGCGAAGCCTTCGGCCCAGCGCGATCGTTGCGGCTCGGTACTGTAGGGATTGAGCGTCGCGCCGTCAGCGGTATCGAATCCATCGCCGTCGACCAAAGGCACTTTTTTCGCTGTGTTCCAGCCTTCCGCATAGATGCGGCTCAGGCGAAATGCTCCGTCGCTGGCGGAATCTTCTCTTCTGGGTGCAAGAAATTTTTTCATTTTGCTTTTCATGGCAAATGCCGCCGACTGGGTGCCTGCGCCAATCTCAAGACGAGCAGCAACCCGATGGCGCCGATTGTAGCGCTGAAGACGACGCCGATCAGGCCGGCGCCGAGGTTAAGCCCCGCCCCCGGCAACAGCCAGCCACCGATAAAGGCACCGATGATACCGACGACGATATCGCCAATCAGACCGTAGGTGCTTCCTTTGACGACCATGCCTGCAACCGAACCCGCAATGGCTCCGACCAGCAACCAGATAAGTATGGTTTCAAATGGCATCTAGGTCTCCAGGACTTTGGCGCCCGCTCACGCGGGCGCCCGCTGTCGCTCACTCGAGATGCCAATTGCCATCATCCCAACGGCAGGCTGTGCCTCTGCGGTTATAGGCATGTCCATTATCCGTGCCTGCTTCCGTGAAATCGCGGCAGGTATTGCCGTTGCGCGCGTATTCGCGGGTGGGTATGAAACTGCCATAGTTTCGGCTGTTGTCGTTGCGCCATGTGTAGCGATGGCCTATCCGCCCCTCGAAGCCGTCTCTATAAGACGTCAACGCATAGCGGCGGTCATTGCAGTTCATATTGCTGGCGATCGCGTTGCCCGCGAGGCCACCCAGGATCACGCCACCGACCGTGGCAGCAGCACGGTCGCTGCCGTGTCCGAACTGGTTGCCTATCGCGCCCCCAGCAACAGCACCGACTATCGTCCCGGCAACGGCATTGCCGTTGCAGTCACTGCCATAGAAGTAGGTTCCGCGCTCATAACGGGCCTGATGACGATAAGCATCCGACCGGAAACGGTCGTCACGCCCACGACGGGCATTGCCATCGTCATAACCGTAATTGTAACCGCTTCCGAAGGCGGCATGGCTCTGATCGCTGTCGGAATAGGGGTTTGGACCGTTTCGATCGTGATCGTAGGGTTGCGCACCCGCCGCGCCCGCGCTCGCGACGACTGCCGTTGCGGCGAGCAACGTGCTCATCCTGTTCAACATTATCAATTTTTCCTTGAGAAATGCCTGCGCTAGGTTCCGAAACGGAAATTGCGCCGGATAGGGTAAGCGCCAACGCACTTACTCATTGGAATAACCCGAGCGCATGAAGTTCGTTCCATTTATTCCTGCGTTCGCATCGGGTTTCTTTGCTTTGCCTCCCCAATAAGCCTAGGGTCACGCCGGCTGGTCCAGATGAAACAAGTTTTTGAGCACATTGAGGATGCGCGCTCGCTCGCGCAGATTATCGTCGACACGGTGCGCGAGCCGCTACTCGTGCTTGATGGCGACCTGAATATCCGGTTCGCCAGCAGTTCCTTCCACCAAGCATTCCGGACGGGTACGGAAGCCACGGGCGAGCAGCATTTGTTCGCGCTGGACAATGGCGTCTGGAACGTGCCCGCGCTGCGTACGCTCCTGGAACAAACCAATTGCGAGCAGCCGGTCACGGGAACGGTTGAAGTAGCCCAAGATCATTCGGCCGCCGGATCGCGCACCCTGCTTCTGCACGCCCGCAATGTGATTCATGAAGGAAAATACCAGAAGGCGATCCTGCTCAGCTTCGAGGACATTACGGAACGGCGGGCAATCGAAAAAGAGAAGGCGCTTTTCCAGAAACAAACGAACGAATTGCTGCACCAAAAGGAAATGCTGCTGGAGGAAATGCAGCATCGCATCGTCAACAGCCTTCAGATCATCGCTAGCATCCTCCTGTTGAAAGCTCGAGCGGTCACCTCCGAGGAAACGCGCCAGCATCTGCAGGATGCTCATCGCCGCGTCATGTCGGTGGCCGCCGTACAGCGGCATCTGCATATCTCCGCCAACGGGGACCTGATCGAGATCGCGCCCTACCTGTCGAAGCTATGCGACTCCCTGGCGGAGTCGATGATCGGCGACAGTCGGCCGGCCACGCTGCGCGTCGTGTGTGATGACGGAAAAGTGTCTTCTGCGGATGCCGTCAGCCTCGGTCTCATCGTCACCGAACTCGTCATCAATGCCCTGAAATATGCTTTTCCCGAGCAGAAAGCATCCGCCACCGTAACGGTCCGTTACGAAGTGAACGGGACGGATTGGAAATTGTCGGTTTCCGACAACGGCATCGGCAGACCCGACGGCGACGGATCAACCAAGAAGGGCGGCTTGGGCACCAGCCTCGTCAATGCACTCGCCAATCAACTCGAAGCACAAGTCAAGATAACGAGCGGCCCGACCGGGATGGACGTTGCCGTCACCCACGCGACGTTCACTTCGCGGCAGGTCGCGTGATGAGGCGCGCGCTACGATTGCCGGTGGCATAAATCCAAAGCCAGTTCATCGCCACCGCGAGGCGGTTGCGAAGCCCGATCAGGAAATAGATATGGGCCATGCCCCACACCCACCAGGCAAGCCAGCCGGTGAGTTTGATCCAGCCGAAATCTATCACCGCCGCGCGCTTGCCGATGGTCGCGAGGCTTCCGGCATGCTTGTAGCGGAACCGGCGTGGACGCCTGTCGCCGCGAAGTCGTGCGTTGATGGTTTGCGCGACATGGCGGCCCTGTTGCTTGGCGGCCGGCGCGATCCCCGGCACGGGTTCGCCATGCCACGCGTTGATCGTGGCTGTGTCGCCGATCACGAAAATCTCCGGGTTGCCGGTGACGGTTAAATCGGGTTCCACCTCAATGCGGCGTGCTCGGTCGGCTTGCGCATTCAACCAATTGGCGGCGGAAGACGCCTGCACGCCAGCCGCCCAGATGATTGTCCGCGCCATCAATTTGGCGCCGTCGAACACCACGCCGTCGGCATCGCATTCCCGCACCGGATGGCCCAGCCGGACTTCGACGCCAAGCTTTTCCAGCGCGCGATGAGCATAGGCGGACAAGCTTTCGATGAAGCTCGGCAAAACGCGAGGTCCCGCTTCTATCAGAACCACACGCGCGGTGCGCGTATCGAAATTGCGAAAGTCGCTGCGCAGATTCTGGTGAGCGAGTTCGGCGATGGTTCCCGCAAGTTCTACGCCGGTTGGGCCGGCACCGATGATCACGAAAGTCAGCAACGCGGCGCGCCGCACCGGATCGGGCTCGCATTCGGCCATTTCGAAGGCAAGTAAGATCTTTCCACGGATATTGGTGGCGTCTTCGAGGGTCTTGAGGCCCGGCGCGTGGGCTGCCCACTCGTCGTGGCCGAAATAGGCATGGCGCGCGCCCGTGGCGAGCACCAGCGTGTCGTATGTTACCTCGCCGCCCCCTTCGAGCAGGACTGTTCGCTTCGATTTGTCGATGCCGGCGACAGCCGCAAGTAGCGTCGTAACGTCTTGTCGTCTGCGCAGAAGATGGCGGATCGGCCAGGCGATCTCGGAAGGCGCCAATGAGGCCGTGGCAGCCTGATACAGCAGCGGCTGAAACAGATGATGATTGCGCCGATCAATAACGGTGATCCGGGCACCCGCGCCGGCCAGCCGGTGAGCCGTCTCGAGGCCGCCAAAGCCGGCCCCGACTATGACAACGTGATGAGAAGAACGATTCAACGTCGGCTTGCCTACGGTTGCCGGCAAATCTTATCACACTGGGGGTTCAGACCAATCGACCAACGCGATTGCCGTCATAATTCATGTCTTTGCATCGAGATCGACCGCCGGTTCGCGTTTCCAATACCGCAACGCACGGCAGGCTTTGACGAAGGCGCCCACATCGGCCTTCGAAGCGAGCGCTATGCAGGCTTCGTCCAGATCCTTCGCGAGACCGACCTTCTCGAACAAGAGCGCGGCTTCGGGCGAGTAGCCGATGAACTTGCAGTGTGCAAAAGCATCGTTGATGAAATCTTTTGCTGTTGAATCTCCGGCAAGAAGTTTAGCACCCTCATTCGAGGCAAGGATTGCCACCGCGTCGAACAAAACCGATGGCCCGCCGTCGATCTTCTGTTTTGCGGGAATCTTCGTGCCGTCCGAAAGCGTGACGCCGCCGATCTTCGGGCAGACGATCTCGCAGGCCCCCTTCTCCTTTGTGACGGCAGCAACAAGTGCATTGAACAATTCCGCGTCCGCGCCTTCAGTCGCGAGGATGCCGAGTTTGCGGCCCGCGAAGCTTCCCGGGCCGTTCTTGAGGATGCTGAGAGCATCTGATGGCGGCAGCCTATCGTTAACCGGCCGCGCGGCCTGGGCTGGCTTGGGCAAATCGAGACCGAGGTCATTGGCCACGGTTTTCGCCAAGCCTTCATCGATATGGCGCAGGTGAGATACCAGGCGGGAACGGATGTCCGGACGCTCGACCTTGCTCAGCTCGAACACAAGGGCGTCCCCAATATGCTTCTGCTCGATCGGTGTCTGGCTGATGTAGAACTGCCGCGCCTGGCTGTAGTGATCTGCAAAGCTTTCGGGTCGCAACCGCGTTTTGGGCCCGGTTTCTTCCGCCGCGAAGCTGCGAACGCCGCGCCCGGGATTCTCGCGCGGACCGCCCTCTTCGCCCCAACTGTTGGGTTCGTAATTGGCGCGGCCTTTGGGGTTGTGCATCGCCATGTGGCCGTCCTGCTGGAAGAAGGCAAACGGACATTTGGGAGCGTTGATCGGAATGTGAGTGAAGTTGGGACTGCCCAGCCGCTTCAACTGCGTGTCGAGATAGGAGAAGTTGCGGCCCTGGAGCAGCGGATCGTTGCTGAAATCGATGCCCGGCGGAACATTCTGGGTGCAGAAAGCGACCTGCTCGGTCTCGGCGAAGAAGTTGTCCACCACGCGGTTCAGGACAAGCCGGCCCACGATCTTGATAGGCACTTCCTCTTCTGGAATGAGTTTGGTCGGATCGAGCACATCGAAGGCGAATTTGTCGGCGAACTTTTCGTCGAAAAGCTGCACGCCGAGTTCCCATTCCGGGAAGTTGCCGCTGTTGATCGCGTCCCATAAGTCGCGGCGGTGGAAGTCGGGATCGGCGCCGTTGATCTTCACCGCCTCGTTCCACACCACCGATTGCAGACCTTGCTTCGGCTTCCAATGGAATTTCACGAAGGTCGAACGGTCTTTCGCGTCGAGGAAGCGAAAGGTATGAACGCCGAAGCCTTCCATGAAACGGAAAGAGCGCGGGATCGCGCGGTCCGACATAACCCACATGATCATATGCAGGCTTTCGGGTGTCAGCGAAATGAAGTCCCAGAAATTGTCATGCGCCGACTGCGCCTGCGGAAAATCGCGGTCGGGCTCCGGCTTCACCGCGTGGACCATATCGGGAAACTTGATCGCGTCCTGGATGAAGAAGACTGGGATGTTATTGCCGACCAAATCCCAGTTGCCTTCCTTGGTGTAGATCTTGACGGCGAAGCCGCGCACGTCGCGGGCGAGGTCAAACGAACCCTTGCTGCCGGCGACCGTCGAAAAGCGCACAAAGGCCGGCGTCTTTTCGCCCACGCGCTGAAACACGTCGGCCCGCGTCACCCTCGCGAGCGACTGGGTCAATTCGAAATAGCCATGGGCTCCGTAGCCGCGGGCATGGACAACACGCTCGGGGATGCGCTCATGATCGAAGTGAAAGATCTTCTCGCGGAAATGGGCGTCTTCCAGAAGAGCTGGCCCACGCGCGCCATAGCGCAGCGTGTTCTGGTCGTCGGCAACCGGGATACCCTGTTGCGTTGTTAAGGTTTCAACATCATTTGACGCGATCTGATGGGTCTCCCCACCCGCGCCCTGCTTCTCGTTGTAATGGAGTTCGCGCTTGGCGGCCGGTGTGTTCTTGCGAGACTGTCCGGGATTTTTGCGGGGTGCTGCGGCCGTGGCTCTTTTCGATGCCATGGGTAATCCTCCTTCGCGAAGTTCTCGATCACCCCCAGTTAAAGTCGTGCCGTCGTTTGGAAACCCGTATTAGCGGCTGCCTGCGCTGCTACAACGAGGACCGGTCCATCTCGCGATCATCCTCGATGCGCGCCGAAACCGCAGCAAAGATCGCAACGATCGCACCAAACAGAAGTGAAAAGCCGATCCAAAGGCTGGCGTAGCTTGCCGCTTTCCTCGCGGTATTTGCGGCTTGCTCCACTGTGGCGCGGGTATCGCTTTGCATAGCGTCGACGCGGCCGGCCGCTTCATCTCTGGAAACGCCTGCGTTGCGGACGACGAGCGCGATGAGGCGCGAACGGTCATTGTCGGTCAATGCAACACCGCGCACGAAACTCGCATTCAAGATTCGGCCAGCCTCCTGTCGCGCTCCTTCGGGTGCAGCACCGCCCGCGGGGCGATATAGCTTGTCGACGAGATAGTTGGTGGGTGTTGAGGATTGGGAATTCGCTGGTGAACTGGCGCCATATAGGGCCGCAATGCCACCACCACTCTCCGCCGCCGTCATCCCGGCGAGCGCTATCAGGACAAGGGTTGCCACGACTGTGATCGCCCATACCGTGAGTCCGTGGGCTCCGGCGCGGAAATCTTCTTGCGTGCGCGTTTCAAGGATCGGACCCAGCAACCGGCCAGCAAGATGACCGCCGACCGCAAAGCCGAAGGCCTGAGCTGCAAAGAAGTAGATCGCGCCACCCGTCAGGAAGACGGGCACCGAAGGCCCAGCATGGGTGACCGGATTGACCAGAAGCAGGCCAAAGCCGGCTCCGATGGTCAGAAGAAAGAATGTTACCGCCGTGGCGGCAACGGCGCCTGCAAAGGCAAGTCCCCAGGAAAACTTATATCCTGTGTTTTCGTCGCCTTCCTCGGCAATGACGAGCGTGTCGGCCATGGCGCCCTCCTCAGGCGTGGCCCGCCAGGAGCCAGATAATGATGATGATGGGAATTGGGATGCCTATCAGCCAAAGCAGAATCGAACGCATGGAGAGCCCTCCCTAAGGGTTTTCGTAACAACGTCGTTGAGTTCCTAAATGTTCCGGTGTTCAGGCCGGGGCGACCGGCTCGCCTTGTTCAAGCTTGTGCCCGGTGAAGCTTCTTGTTTTCGGTGGCGGCAGACCTTTTTCCTTGATCTGCGTCAGAAGCTGCTGCTTGCGCGCCTTGAGTTCCTCGCCGAGGCTATCCATGTCCAGGCCCGCTTGGCGTGCCTGGGCAAAAAGTCCCTCGCCTGGCTTTTCCTCTTCCTTGACGTGGTGCTTGATCTGCTCGCATAGCGCGGTCATTTTCGCGTCGAAGAATTCGTTGTCGGGGCTACTGCCTTCCAGCTCGGCAATAAGCACTTTCGCGCCGTCATGTTCGACGTAGGATTCGTGCTGCAGGTCCTCGTCGACCTTCCCATTGCAAGCCGGATAGAAGATTTCTTCCTCGATGGTGGCGTGGACCGACAGCTCCGTGCAAATTTCCTTCGCCAAGCTCTGTTTGGTCCGAGAATCCTTCGCTTTGGCGAATTTCTTGAACAAATCCTCGACCTTGCGGTGATCGGCTTTCAAAAGGGCGACTGCGTCCATTTTCTTTGTCGCGGCCATGTCTATATCCTCTCGAAGTGGGTGGGCCGCGATACGCGGCCTTGTTACCAGCCTTAACCATGCATGGACGGAATTGGTTCCAAATCCACGCAACGGGCTGCGCGAACTGTCCCAACATGAGTTAGTCCGATTACGGACCTTCGATAGGACGTTGAACTGCGGGTTGGTCCGCGAGCGCGGCATAAAACAGAAAGGCGTCCCGCCGGTTTCGCGGGGGGCAGCACCGTGGAAGATTCTTCCCACGATGCGCGCGGCGAAAATGGCTGACGCCTTTCTGTGTCGGGATGTCGGCAGCGGGGCATCTCGGCCGCAACATCAAGCGTAATCGGCACCCGCACGTTCATCCGTCCCGCGAGACTTATCCCTCCGCCCCTGACGCCCGGCGGCAATGCGCTCTGTGATGGCTTTGCATCATGCAGCCGCAAGGAGGCCTGGCAGAAACTGGCGGAGGGACGCGGATGCGCACGAGATATATGTCTCGCATCCTGTCCCTGTATTCTCGTGATCTTCTCGCCGCGTCCGGGAGCAGGCGAATGGTGTGACGGCGTAAAATCCTCTCAAAATCTCAAGGAACAAATATAGAACACTCAAAAGAAGGTTTCAAGGCCTAATATGAATTTTTTCTTCCATTCCATTCAAAGACTTAGCTTTCGCCCAAAAGAAAAGGCGGCGGATTGCTCCGCCGCCGAGGGGGTTGTTTGAACTTCGGCCTATCCTCCCAGGCCAAGGCTGACGTTCAGGTATGGGCCGTAGAAGCCGCGACCGAAGCTCTTGGCTGTATCCTGGCCGCCGTCCATCGCGTTGAAGAAGAAGTCGGCGCGGTAGCCGAAATTGATCTTTGCATTGCGGTATTGTGCCGAGGCGCCGATATAGCCCCCCACGTTCGGGACCGTGACGCGACGCGAACGGTTGATGTCTGTCGGTGTGCTGTAGACGCCGACACACCCGTAGAACGCGACGCCGCATTGATTTTCCGAAACGGAGCGCTGAATGTTCACACGCTGCCGGCCGAAAAGAACGGCGGCATTGACACCCCAATCGACCGAAATTTGCCCCTGGTCTTCGTTGCCCCAGACAGGCTCGCTCGCATCCCAGGTGATTTCGGGACCTACGCCGTGGAAGCTACGTTGCTCCAGGGTCGCTCCGTCATAAACGTCACCATATTTGAGTCCGCCCGAAAGCGGTTCAAGCGGAGACGGGAAAAGGTAATTGGGATCGGAATTGAGTTCGGCGCGAAGGCGCGAGCTGAACTGCGCCATCCGTACGCCTGCGCCGATGGTGCCCTTCCCTTCCTGACCGAACAGACCGAGGCCGACATCCTTGCCGAGCGTGAAATCGATCATCGCATGGGTTTCGTTCACGCTGGATTGCGAATCGACGAACTCCGGATTGGCCGCGGCAAACGGACAGACGCGGTTCGGACTGAAGTGCGTCTGAAGGAACTGACACGTCACGGTTGTTGGAATACCGAAAGCGTGCGCGAGGAACGTCGGCAGGATCGCCTGATTGGCCGTTTTCACGGGCAGGCTCTTGTGCAGATTGTCTTTGCTCGATGAGCGGCCATAGCGAACGCCGGCTTTGAGCACCCAATCGGAATCGTCGGGTTGGATGGCGAGCTTGCCTTCCCAATCGAAAGACGCACCGGGTGCATTTTCCGCCGTCACAGGGTTGGGCAGACCTTCCGGCATAAGGGAGGCGAAGGCCGGATTGAATTTTTCCCAATCGTTCTGCAGTTGCGCAAAGCTGCCGCCCAGCGTGATCCACGTTGTCGGGCGCTTGTCGGCGAGACCGCCGAAGATGTCGAAATTCGTGTCTCCACCGCTGAACTGCTTGGTAACACGCACACCAAACAGGCGCGGGTCGGTGAGGAAGACGTTGGTCGTCAAGCCGGTATCGTCGCTGTTGAGAAACGTGCCGGTGATCGCGGTAACATCGAGTATGTTTTTCACATAGCCCATCACTTGCCAACCTGAGGTGTCGGTCAGGATGAGGGCCATGTTGATGGTGGAATAGCCATTGATCTTGTCGTTTACGGCATTGAACACGCGCGCCCAGGAATGCGCTTGCCAATAGTAATCGCTGTGCAAGGTGGCGGCCCAATCCGGCGACAGCGGCACGGTGTAGTCGGCCGTCAGCGAAACCGTATAGTGCGGCGCGTTCGGAAGCTCCTTGCCGCTCAGATCCTTGTAAAAGCCGGTACCGTTGTTGGGGGCGGGGCCGTAGTCGATGCCATTGTAGGTGTTCTGGCCGGTGTAGGGATGGCCTTCCGTTCCCGCCAACGGATCGAAGCCGGGATAATCCGTCACGATCACGCTGCCGCTGTTATCCGTGACAGTCGGAGGAGTTGTATGAGTTTCCCAGGTTACGGGATCTTCGTGGAGATTGTAGGCTTCTCCGCACGCCACAGGAAGCTGAAGCTGGTTGATGTTGGGCTTTAGCAGCATGGCGACGACATAGGCCGGCAACACGCAGTTCGACGCCTGTGACGGGAACGGCTTTACGAGAAGCCAGTTGGGATTTCCCGCCGTGCGATCTAGCAGATCGATGGCTTTCGAACCGTTCGCAAGGCGGGTGTTTTCATAGCCGCCCGCAAATCCGAGTTTTAAACCCGGGATCGGTTCCCAACTCGCCTGAACTTCCGCACCTTTGACCGTGGCATCGAAGTTCAAATTCACCGCCGAACGGTCGACGATGTACGAGATCTGATAGCCCTTGTAGTTGTAATAGAAGACGTTGGCGTTGAACGTCAGCGCGCCGTCGAGTGCCGTGTTCTTGGTTCCCAGTTCGAACGCATCGTTGAATTCGGGATCGAAAGTCTTGGGATGCGTCGGGTTGGTGATGTCTCCTAGTTCCGACGAATATTCGAGCAGGACGGCACCGGGCGGGTTGGCGCCACCGGCTTTGTAGCCATGCGCGTAAGACGCGTAGAACATGCTCTGATCGGTGAAATCGAGTTTGGGCGTCCAGTTCGCGACGAACCGGCCGGTCCACTCTTTCCATTCCTGATCGAGTACGCCGGTGACGGGATAACCATATCCGGCCGTCAGCAACTCGCTGGGTATTTCCACGAAATGCTTTTGGTCGTCGGTCCAGCGCAGGCCTGCGGTGAGTTTCAGGTCCTCGGTGAGATTGTAATAAGCCTCCCCAAAAAACGCGTAGGAGTTAAGGTTATAAGGATTCTGACTCAGGAAATAATTGTGACCGGCATTGTCCACCTGGGTCAGCGGATGCGGGTCGATGTAGCCTGCGCAGGCTTCCACACTCGTTGGCACGGCGGGATTTGCATATTGATGACCGAAGGGCGTGCACTCTTCGTTGGTCGAAACGCCCGGTATCCAGGGTTCGTGCCGTCCCGCAAGACCGTCATTCGCCGCCCACATAGAGAGCGTGTTGAAGAAGACATAGTAGTTTTCATGCGTTTCGTAATGCATGTAGTTGCCGCCCGCACTGAAATTGAACGGGCCATCGAAATTGGACGACAAACGCAATTCCTGGCTGAACTGCCAGGCGTTTTCCGACGACAGATCCTCGCCGACGAGCCGGTTGCTGCAGCCCAGTTGCGGATCGCAGAAAATTCCGGTTGGCGTGCCATCAAAGGGAAAGCCAGGGCCGTTGGGGCCGACCCCATGGCCGGCAGCAATGCATCCCTGGCCAACCGAGTAATATCCGTCATAGCAACGGTAGTTGCCGTCTGGAGTAACCAAAGGAAAGTCTGGCAGACCACCGCCCAAACCTGTAGCCGAGAAAATCCCCGGTTGCGTGTTGAAGCGGTTGAAATCTTCCGTCGACCACAGAAAATCGCGATTGTAGCCCGTTGCCGAATTGATCGTCAGGCGCGGCGCGACTCGCCACTCCGCATTCAACTCCAGCGTATCGTTCTTTGCCCGGTATGCCGGATCGAGTGTCGATTCGATGGACCGCAAATCGTGCGATTGGGTTGTGCTGGCGTAAGGATCGCGGTGCGGACCTGAGAAATTGATCAGCGGATTGCCGATACCAAGACCGAAGCCCGCACCGACGAAGCCGCCGTAATATGGGAGCGATAACGCATTGGGAACACCGAATGCATCGTCGCTGTACATCGAGGTCGGTAAACAACCCTGGCCAAGGAATTCGACGCCGAATTGACCATCCGAACCGGTCGCAGTGGACTGTCCGAGAACTTCCGACGGTCCGTTGTCGCGTTTGCAGAGCTGTTTGGAGCTGCGAATGCGATCGTCGTTTTCGGAGAAATGCTCCCAGACGAAATCCGCCGTTACGCTTTCAACAGGCTTCCACCGCAGCGACGCGCGCCCCGACCACAAATCGCGGCCATCGATGGGCGAATTCGTGAGGCTGTTGAAGCTGTAGCCGTTGCGCTTGGTCCACTCGCCAGCGAGGCGCATATCGAGCTTGTCGCCGACAATCGGCAGATTGAGCATCGCTTCGAAGCGGCGGTTCTTGAAATTTCCGATGTCGGCGGAAACCATCGCTTCGAACTGATCGGTTGGCTTGGCGGAGGTGACGTTGACGACGCCGGCGGTCGCATTGCGGCCATAAAGCGTGCCTTGCGGACCGCGCAGGACTTCCACCTGGGCTACGTCGTAGAATTCCTG
>CAZTCU010000047.1:11146-14218 GCA_964612235.1 uncultured Rhizobium sp. | reverse complement strand
CGATGGCATCAGCCATCAGGCGCAATGCGAGATGACTTGCTTCGATTTCAAATCGATGCAGCCACCGGCGTCCCCGCAATGGCAAGGCCGGCAGACGAGCGGCGCGATGACGATGATGGTCATGGTGCTACCGGTCGGCTGGGTCGGCGAGTGGCACGAAAACCCGAAGCCGCAATGGATCATCCCTCTGTCGGGACGTTGGTTCGTGGAAGCGATGGACGGCACGCGCGTCGAGATGGGCAGCGGCGAGATTTCTTTTGGCGGCGATCAGAACTGCCGCGAGACGGATGGAAAGCGCGGCCACCGCTCGGGCACGGCGGGAGATGTTCCCGCCGTTTTGATGGTCGTCCAGTTCGACGATGCGCCCGCGCCGCCTTTCCCTTGCGCCTTGCGGTGAACGCGATGAACGGCTTCGACATTCGCGATCCGCGCTTCGCCCATTACGTTCTGGCCAACGCGCCCCTCGAAGAACTCGCCGCCGGCTTTCGCTGGATCGAAGGGCTTGTGTGGATGGGAGACGCGGGATGCCTACTGTTTCAGGATCTGCCGCGCGACCGCACCATGCGCTGGATCGAAGGCGCGGGCGTTTCGGTGTATCGCGCCCCCTCCTTCTATGGCAACGGCCAGGCCCGCGACACGCAGGGACGTCTGATTTCATGTTCGCACCGCGAGCGTTGCCTGTTCCGCACCGAACTCGAGGGCGGGGTCACGCGCCTGGTGGACAGTCACGATGGCCGTCGTCTCAACGCGCCGAACGATGTTGCTGTAAAATCCGACGGCACGATCTGGTTCACCGATCCGCTCTACGGCATTCAGACCGACTATGAAGGCGGACGCCAGCTTTCCGAGCAACCGCCCGCGCTTTATCGTTTCGATCCCGCAACCAGGCGCACCGAGATAGTGTCCAGCGATTTTGAAGGCCCAAACGGGCTGGCATTCTCGCCCGATGAAAGCCGGCTCTATGTTTCGGAGACCGGTGACCAGACGAGCGACGAACCCAGGCAATTTATCCGCGTGTTCGATGTAACGCCGGAAGGGCATTTGCGCGGCGGCGAGGTTTTCCACAAAATCGATCCCGGCTATGCGGATGGGCTTTGCATCGATGAAGATGGCAATCTCTGGTCCAGCGCCGCCGATGGCGTGCACTGCATCGATCCGCAAGGCAAGCTGCTGGGCAAGGTGCTCGTACCGTATCGTGTCTCAAATCTGACGTTTGGCGGGGCGTCCAGAAACAGGCTCTTCATCGGCGGGTCGCACATACTCTATGCGATTTTCCTCAATCGCCGCGGAGCGGGCCGGCTGTGAGCGCCGCTGTTTCCAGGCTTGCGCGGTTCGATCTCACGACCGCCGATGCGCAGCGGCTCACCGCCTTCTATGAGGCCGCTTTCGATTGCCGCAGGCTGGGGAGCAGGCGCTTGTCCGGCGCAGCGTTCGAAAAAAGCATGGATGTCGAAGGGGGCGCCGAAAGCTTCACGTTGGGCCTTGGGAGCCAACGCATCGGCCTTCTGCAATTCGATTCCCCCGGCCGGCCCTATCCGATGGAGGCTTCCTCTTCCGCCCCCATATTCCAGCATTTTGCCATCGTGGTCGCCGATATCCAGCAAGCCTACCAAAGGCTTCTCGGCGTCGAAGGATGGAGCCCTATCTCAAACGGGGGGCCACAGCGCCTGCCTCGGTCATCCGGCGGTGTAACAGCTTTCAAATTCCGCGATCCCGATGGCCACCCACTCGAACTTCTCGTCTTCCCACCGGATCGGACGCCGCACGCCTGGAAAGCCGATCGCGGATTATTCGCGGGCATCGATCATTCGGCCATAGTTGTTTCCGATACCGCCCGCAGTATCGCCTTTTATGAAACACTGGGGCTTTCGGTCGTGTCGCGTTCGCTTAACAGCGGCATCGAGCAAGCAAATCTGGATGGAATTTGCGAACCGCGCGTGGAGGTTACGGCGCTTGCGCCACATCATTCCACGCCCCATGTCGAATTGCTCTGTTACGCCTCCGGTGCTCATCGCCCGCACGGCGTTTTTCGGAGCAATGACATTGCTACCACGCGCATTGTTATGGAGATGGAACGCGCGGCAGAGGGGCGCCCCGCTTGCCAGCGGCTCTGCGATCCTGACGGACATCATTTGCTGATCGTCCCGCGCGATGATCTGATCCATTCATAGCCTGACAAGAGACCAAGAGCTTTGAAACGCGTTCCGCGTCATGTCGTCATCGTTGGGGCCGGCTTTGGTGGGCCCGACGCTGCCCGCCCATTTCAGGCGTCCCCGCCCGCTCGGCCCGTGAGTAGGGCGCCGTTAGGATCGAAATGCTTAGTAATGCACCCCAAAGTGCGTGTTGCGCGTTGTTTACATATGGGCCTCTTCATTCCAGCCGCTTCCGCCTCCTCGCGACGCGAACATAATATGGGATTCGTTGTAGCGAGGGGTATTGTGCTGGTGGTGGAAGACGAGGGCCTTATCCGCGTAAACGCCGTCCAACTCGTAGAAGATGCAGGCTATACGCCGCTGGGAGCTTCGAATGCCGAAGAGGCCATCGAGATTCTCAAACGCCGTGACGATATTCGTGTCGTGTTCACCGACGTCAACATGTGTGGCACCCGAAGTGGCGTGGAATTGGCTCACCTGATACGGCGTCACTGGCCGCCCATTCATCTGATCGTCACTTCCGGCCTGGCTGTTGAGGCAGCGTTGCCTATCGGGACGCGGGTTATCCGTAAACCCTACGAAAACAGCCGCATAGCCGCCTTACTGCACGAGCTTTTCGAACTCGAATAAAATGCTGCGGATGCGAAAACGTGGTATGTTGTTTCCGGACAATCCATAGTCCTGGATAGTTTTCTTCAGTTTCGCCAAAATCGCTACCGGGTACGGCTTTCGCTCCGCGAGCCTCTGGTTCCAGAAAGGGGGAAGCCATGGCTCCCCAAATTCCGACCCATCCCGATGTCGCGCTCGATCTCGCGCTAGCCCTTATTGCGTCGTCGGACGCGCCACTTTTGCTCTTGGACAGCGACCTCACGATTGTCGCGGCGAGCCGATCGTTCTGCCGCACGTTTCAGATCGACCC
>CAZTCU010000047.1:0-11046 GCA_964612235.1 uncultured Rhizobium sp. | reverse complement strand
CAACAGCTCGCGGCTTCGGCGGTGGGCGAAGTTGCGTTACGACCCTATCTCACCGCTCTTTGCGAAAGCATCGGCGCATCCATGATCCGCGATCACAGCAAATTGTCGCTGGACGTGGCCGTCGACGAGAGTGTCACCACCGCCGATGTTTCGGTGAGTTTGGGCTTGATCGTGACCGAGCTGGTAATCAACGCGCTCAAGCACGCTTTTCCAGATGATCGGAATGGCAAGATCAAGGTCAACTATAAATCTCAGGGTCCCAATTGGGCGCTATCCATAAGCGACACAGGCGTCGGCATGCCCAAGCGTGCCGGAGATGCGAAGGCGGGGTTGGGCACCAGCATCGTCCAGGCACTTGCCCAGCAATTGCAGGCCAATATAACCGTTACCGACGCAAACCCAGGAACATTGGTCTCGATAATTCACACGCCAATCGCTGCGATTCATCGCAATGCTGCAGCTACTGCATCGATGGGACGCGCAGTATAACCAAACTCGCGTTGAAATTAATCATACACACTCTCGTCCGCACGACGGAGCTACGATTTGGGCAATGGAAGGAATTCGAAAGCCTCGAAGGCCCTGAGCCCTTATGGCGAATTCCGAAGGAGCGCATGAAGATGCGTCGTCCTCACCTTATTCCCCTTTCGCCACAGCCGTCGAAATGCTTCAGGAATTGCGGAAGCTGACCGGCAAGGGTCAATATATCGTGTCTGCGCCCACAAAAACGGCCGTCATCTCGGAAAATACGATGCTCTATCCCTCTGCTTTGTTGAAGATAATGTATTGCAAAAGAGAGAATTGGACTCTCGACCTACCCCTTATCGAGGCAATGGCGTATTTGCTATATAGTTAAATAGGGCGGACGCTCTATTCACGAAGGATCGGTCGCTTGCCACTGCCAAAAGTGGAGACCCTCGGCCAATTCGGCTTACGGAGTAAATGCGCCATAATCCCGGTGAAATCTGGCTTAGGACGTCCATCGAGTGAAGGTCGCCGGGTTCAAACACTCGTACAAAGTACGGATCGATGACATTTACATTCTCTGTCAGAATGATCGCGCGACTTGGGCCGTCTGTCTTTGCTTGCACTTTGTAGACGATGTCGCCTAGACGGCTATCGTCGACCCAATAGTATAAGGGCGTGCCCCGTGTGAGTTCGTGTGCGGCAAAATCCACTCGATGGTCGCTTGGCGATTGGCTTTTCAGAGCAGACGCATCGTTGAACAACGGGCGCCACTTTGAGGCCGTGGTTGACCAATAACGGATAGAACGCAGGTTTGATATGGCTCCCACCCGCGCGATAAGATCCTCTAATGAGCCGTCAAAGCGAAAGCTTCCCGTCATCTCGACGATCAGTCTTGTCGGCGCATCTATATTCCATCCTGAACAGGCCGGAGGCTCCCATTTAGCATGAGCCAAGTCTTCCGCTCGGTAGATCCGAACGGCCGGTTCCAATCCCGGTCCGGGGACCGGCAAGTTGATCGGTGCATCGCAGGAGCCTGTATCACCCTGCGATTGTGATGCCGCCAATGCTGGAATCATCGTCAAGACCAGTGACGCAAGGTAGGCAATGCAACTCGGTGGGACGCGCATTTTTAAAGTTTCAATCGAGGGCAAGTGAAAAATATACCCGAAGTGGTACGGGAGATCAGTGCGCAAGTCCCGCCTGCCAGCGTGGCTCCTGCCTCGCTACCGCATGTCAGACGGATGCGCAATCATTCCGCTTTCCAAAAGGGCAGGCGAAACAGCGGCAAGGACCGATCTCGGCTTCGATTCTCGTTTTCGAGGGCTTGCCTGCTCGCGAAGACTAACTCAGCCCGATCACGGAAGGTCTGGGCATTGAAGGCCATTGTGCCATGCGTAAGGAGTGGCCCGAACTTCCCTCGGCCGCCGAAAGTCTCGGAAAAGGCCTGCATCCGGCAACGGCGGCCACCCTCGCGGACCAGGTGCGGATCATGAACACCTGCTACAGCAACCCGATCGAGGGCATAACACGCATGATGCCGCAAAGCGCGGGAGAAGGCGCTAGAAATCTTGAAGGGTCGGAAACGAGGCGAACTTGGGCTCAAATACCAGGGAAGGCTCGTTGAGACCATGGCTGGCTTTTGGTGGCCGCCATATCCCGAAATCGATGATTAACGCCTTCTGACCGGCTGGCTGACCGGATCGGTTCCTATAATGGTGATCGCTTTTGATCTGTTTGTTACGCCCAGCTTTCCATAGAGATTCTTGAGATGGAATTTCACCGTATTTTCCGAAATCTGAAGATGATCCGCTATTTCCCTGTTTCGCAGCCCCTCAAGCAACAATGAATAGATTTCCTTTTCCCGATCAGAGAGAGGCTCCAAAAGTGCGGGCGCGTCGCGGCCACCGGGCCTGAGCGACACATCGATACCGGCCGCCGCGAGTATCACTTTGATGAAATCGGTTCTCGACCGTTCGACGCCGCTTGTGCCAGTACCTCTTTCATCCAAAACATCCAGTTCGCGTCGCAGCAATTCGACCGACAGTCTGCCCTCGTCCAAAAATTGTCGGACATATTGACCCGGGCGCGCAAGGTCCATGGCCGCATTCAAACTTCTTTGTGTCTGCTTCGCGTCGCCCGCGCCATCGTGTGCCAGTGCGCCGAGAATCAAGAGCTTGATCTGACGTCGGATGCGTCGCTGTTTTACAGCCTGTTTGAATTCCATTTCGATCAATGGAATAGCCGCTCGCACATCGCGCTCATGAATCAAAAGGCGTATCATGTTAACGACATGTCCTTCGGTATCTTCGGAGAACGGAATCCATCCTTCGGGCAATTGGGATCGGTCGGTCTTGATACGCGCTGCTTCAATCCGTGCCTGGCGAACCTCGCCGGCAAGTATTTTCCGGCGAACCTTTTCCCAGGTCACCACCCGCCAGAGTCGTGGAATGGTATTTGATCGCGCTATGCCTTCCACATCATCGAGCAAAGTTGCTGCGCTGCTCGCGAGACCTGTTGAATCATAAAGACGAGAGATGGAGACGGCCGCAATGGATAGAAAATCGACCTGAGCAGACGAGAGAATGACATTCTGCGCCTGGTCGAACATTCTCTTCGCGCTCACCAAATCGCTTCTCTCATAGAGCGCGCTGATATAGCTGGCAGCATAGGCGGCGTAGGCTACCGATTGATCCAATGGAAGGTAAGCTTCAGATGGCGCGTCGCGAAGCAAATCGAGTGCCTCGGATAGTTTTCCTCTGATCATCAAATTTACGGCCGAGGTTGAAATCGATCCCAGAACGGTGAATGGCGAGTTGGCGCTCTTTCCGTATGTCCGCCCCAGCGCGAGGAGATCCTCTGCTCGGTCGAAGTCGCTTGAAAAAAGGGCCAGATGCCCTTTGAGGATCGACGTCGAGCCTGCTTGAAAAATCGAAAATTCGTCCGTCTTGTCGAAGATGGTTTCGTCCAGCTTACTGGCGTGGTCTTTCATGCCGGGGATGTCGTCATTGATCGTGCATATCATTGCTCTGACTACCCCCTGATCCGTTTCCGGCCGAGGCGGTGACTGAGCCTGCACCTTGTCCATCGACGACAAAACGTCGCTGAGTTTTCGGTGCCGGCGCAAAAACGTCAGCGCCCAGGCGATTTTTATGAGCAAATCTGGATACCTCTCCAGATATCTTAGCGGTATCAGGTCATACCATTTTTCCACCGTGGCGAGGTTGCCGTCCATAATGAGCTGCGACGCCCAGGACGACATGCATTCTGCTGCCAAAGCATAGTCCTTGTTCTCCAGCGCGTGAAACATGGCATCTTCGAAGTATCCTTTTTCCTTATACCATTTTGCTGCAACATCGTGGATTTCGCATTCTCGCTCGGGCGCGGATTTGCGCAAAAGTTTTTTGAGAACCTCAGAGAAGAGGGAGTGGTATTGAAACCATTCCGGCTGAATATCGAGGCTTCGAACGAACAAGCCGGACTTTTCGCACTCGATCAACAATTCGCGCGAATTGCTCCGCCTGGCCACTGTGTCGCACAACTCGCCGCACATACGCGAAAGCACCGACGTTTCGAGAAAGAAATCTTGTATGCCCTGCGGGTAAAGGGACAGGACATTGTCTACGAGATAGTCGTTAAGTTGCCATGGTTGAAATGAGCCGCTGCTTTGCAGCGACTTCCGGCCATCGGCATGTGATAGCGAGAGACGATAGAGTTGTATGGCGGCGGGCCACCCTTCTGTAACACTGTAAATGGAGTCGATTTGGGGCCGCTCGATATCCAGATCGAGAAAGAGTTGATCCACCTCCGCAGGCGTGAAAGCGAGATCCGTCGGCCGAATGAGTCCCGCCTTTTCCATGATCATCAGCCGGGCGAGACCGATATCCGGAACTTTGCGCGAGCTCACAACGACGCGTATGCGATTGGGCAGGCGTAGAAAAAAGTCCGAAAAGAAATCCAAAGAGCCCGCGCTTTTCAGCGTTTGAAATTCGTCAATGAAAAGGATGACGTCTCTGTTTGAAGATAGAAGCTGGCCCAGAAACCAATCTGCAAGATGTGCTCGGGCGGCGCCCCGATGAATTTGAGGCATTTCGGAAGAGTTGGCCGAAACGGGAAGGTGGTCGAGCAAAAGCTGTAAAGTACGAAAGAGACGCGCCACGTCATTGTCCGACTCGTGAAGGCTGAGCCAACCCGCACACAAGGCCCTCTTGTCGTATTCGGCTTTGGCCTGCAGCATCAATGTCGATTTTCCGTATCCTGCCGGTCCTTGCACGATCATGATCGGTGGGGCGTCATCGGCAACCAGCCGTCTGACCAAATGGTCCCGCGCAATCGAACCTGTGGGCGGCCGCGGCGGAGACAACCGAAGCAACGTCGCCTGCACGTCTACGAGCGAATGGAACTTGTCGGTCTTGCTATCCATCGATCGACACCAGTGGCAATACGTCGGAAATTCGATGCGTTGCCTGACGGTCTCAAGAGCACGTAAGACACGGCACACCTAGAGCAATGGCGTCGCAGCCTTCGACAAAAGCCCGATTCAGTTTTTTATAACATTTACTTGCCAATCACGAGAATAAAATAATGTCTTCGCCTAAAAGCTTGCGTTTCTGGAGGACATGCGGTTGCGGCCGTCGAACATCCGCGGGAAACGCGGCGTACCGAACAACCAAGTCCAGATTTGGACACATTTGAGGGTCTTTAAACGCGTTCCGCGTCAAAGGTCGAGCCGATAAACATTCTTTGCCGTGCCGAAGAACATGGCCTCTTGCTCGGCGGCATTAAAACGCCGGGCAATTTTCTTATGAGCATTCCAGAGTGTTCGATAGGAACAGGAGATTTTATCGACGGGAAAATTGGCCTCGAACATGCATCGTTCGGGGCCAAACAATTCGATTGTCTGAAGATAATAGTCTCCGCAGGCCGCAAGTAGTTCGTCCGAAGTCGGCGGCTGTGCGCGCTCATGCCAATGGAAGCCTGCATGCTCCATGGCCAGTCCACCGAGCTTGGCAAAGACGTTGGGGTTCTGTGCGACCAACGAAATATCGCGCTTCCATTGCGCAAATATTTCTCTTTTCTTTCCTTGATATGGACCTG
Source organism: uncultured Rhizobium sp. (assembly GCA_964612235.1). Classification (GTDB taxonomy): domain Bacteria; phylum Pseudomonadota; class Alphaproteobacteria; order Micropepsales; family Micropepsaceae; genus Rhizomicrobium. The sequence continues at coordinate 5,484 of CAZTCU010000047.1, read as the reverse complement.
TGCCAAGCGGACCGCCGAAGTGGTCGAGGACTATTGTCGTTTCCGGAAAACGCTTCGCAAGCTCGGCCAGTTCGGGAAGCTGGGGGTGAAAAAGCCATGCATCGAAAGACACATTGAATTTTTCCAGCCGGGCAAAGCCCTCTGCAAACTTGGGCGAAAGCATTAATCCTTCATCGATATTGAATCCGGGATATCTGACATCCGGCGATGGGTCCCATGGCGTGATCTGCCGGATGCCGCGAAAGCGAGCCGGTGCAGCGGCCAACTGCGCTTCAAGGGTCACTTCAACCTCTGCGCCAAGCGTCAGATCGGCGAAGCCAACGATACCTGCCGCTGCTTTGCAGGTAGAACCAGTGGTTTTCTGGAATGAGTCCGCATAAGAGTTGATCGCCCGCGTTTCCCCAATGGGGCGAAGTGCGCTCGGGACGCCATCGTCATAACGGTAGCCGCATTCGACAAACACCGTCGCCACGATGTTGTGGCCCGAAGCAATATCTTCGGCCTGCTCTTTGTGCCAATAGTCAGGCTGCCAGGGCACAGGTTTACCATACCCATGCCACAGATGATGGTGCGCATCGATGATGGGAATTTCGGGAGCCAGGATGTCTTCGACGGACTGGTTCAACCAGGTACGATGCGCCGCTTCTGTGATCATGTCTTGCGCCGATCTAGAGATTAGGGGAAAAACTAGGGTCTTCCCATACCTGGCCACCGGCCGGCATAAGGGTTTGCCTCAGGTTATCGTGGATTTTGGGGTTGGCGGCTACCCGTTGGGGTAGCCTGGTCTGGCCTATTCCGTCCCACGGCGCATTGTCAGCGGAGAACGACGATCAGGCGGTTGCTACCCGGTCGAGTAGTCCTTTATCCGGTATTCCTTCGATAGCTTTGGATCAAAGGTCGAGGTGCGGCGGTTGGGGGTCGCCCGGTCGGATCATCGCCGATGTGCGGTGGCGGGCCGGTGCGGGACCGACGTGTGTCGACATTGTCGCGCGGTTTAATAATCACGGGGAGTTTCGGCTATGACTAATAAGCGCAGCAATGCGGGCAAAAACAAATGGTCCAGAGCCCAGCTATTGGCAGTTTTGCTCGGTTCGACGTTTTTCGTGGGCAGCGCCATTGCTGCGGATGATACTGCAAAGCCTGCAGCAGACGGGGCGGACGAGCCGACAGTCGCGGGGCTTGAAACCGTAACGGTCACCGCGCAGAAGCAGGTGGAAGACTTGCAGAGCGTGCCGTTTTCGGTCTCCGCGCTCTCCGGAAAATCCCTTGAAGCCTTTCAATATAAAGACCTGCAGAATTTGAACGGCGTCGTGCCGAATGTGTTGTTCACGCAGATGTCGAACGTCTCTTTGACGCTCGCGCCTTCCATTCGCGGTATCGGCCTCACCAACAATCCCGATCCTTATACCGGCACGGAAGTCGCGGTTGTGGTCGACGGTGTTGTGCAGGGCACACGTCTGCTCGGCCTCTCCGACCAATTCGACGTCGAGCGGGTGGAAGTGTTGCGTGGCCCGCAGGGAACGCTCTTCGGCGCAGATACGCTGGGCGGCGTGGTCAATATCGTTTCCAAGATGCCGACTGGGCGTTTCGGTGTATACGGCGAGGTCACCAAGGGTAACTACGACGAAACCAATGCCGCTGTCGCGGTTAATTTCCCGATCGTCGACGATGTGCTGGCCGGCAAAGTCTCCGTATCGCAAAGAACGCGCGACGGCTTTTTCACCAACCAAGCCGACGGTCAGGATTTGATGTGGGTCAATTCCACCAAGCTGCGCGGCTATCTGCTATTCACCCCAACGTCGGACCTGACAGCAACGTTCATCGCCGGGCATGACCGCATTCGTAACGGTGCGGACGTGGCGCAGAACGTGTCATTGCCGGACGAGTTGTTCTGGAAGCCGGGAATCGTCGACAGGCCGAGCTTCTCGCTCTACAGCGATTCCGTTCAGCCCAATGACGCCGACCTGAACACATATACCCTGAATATCGACTGGCAGACGCCGATCGGTGAGGTGACATCGATCACCAATTTCACCAACTTCAACGCCTACAACATTCAGGATGTTGACGCGACGTCCGAATTTTTGATGAACGCGGGACGCATCATTGAAAGCGACCAGCGGTCTCAAGAATTAAGGCTGTCGACTCACCCGACGGAGAATACGAGCCTCTTGGCCGGCCTATTCTACATGGATACGCATTCCGACATCGATACCATTTCGATGCTGCCCACCTTGGCTCCGGGCGACATCACATCCCAGCGGGTTCTGACCGATCAGCGTAGTATTGCCTTGTTTGTTCAGGGGTATTGGAACGTCACCGATGCATTGCGGTTTGGCGGTGGTTTCCGCATGACCAATGTGCAGTCGGAATTGGAGTCGCAGAACCGCACGAACTACAACCCGAATTTGTCGCCAACCAACTATAGCGAGAATCTCGCCAATTCCGCGCTTCTCTCCAGCTGGATTGCCGATGGACACCACACTTGGACCGAGCCGAGCGGCAAGGTGAGCGTAGACTACAAGATCGACCGGGATGTGATGCTGTATGGCTATTATGCACGGGGCTTTAAATCCGGTGGATTTAACGGGCGCATCACCGACCCCCTCGATATTGGTCCGTTCGATCCGGAATTCATCAACACGTTCGAAGTAGGTGTGCGCTCGGCCTGGTTCGACAACCGGTTGAGGGCAAACGTTTCGGCCTTCTACAACAAGTGGGACAATATGCAGGTCCCACAGTCGGTCTTTCATGGAAGCGTGGCTTCGTCGACCATCCTCAATGCGGCATCTGCCACCACCAAGGGCATAGAGCTTGAGCTTGATGCGGTGCCGACCGATGATTTGGTGATAAGTGGATCGGTGGGCTATCTGGCGGCCGCTTACGACAATTTCTCGGACTCCGGCATCGACTATTCGGGGCGGGCCACACCTTATGCGCCGCAGTGGACGGCATCGCTGACGGCCAGCTACGTGCTGCATACCGATGCATTCGATCTAACGCCTGCGGTTCAATACTCCTTCATCGGCTCTCGCTGGGCTGCTTTCACGCAGTACTCGGTCGAACGTCTGGACAGCTACAATATGGTCAATGCGAACGTCGATTTCGCACTGCCAGATGCCAAGTGGAAGCTGTCGCTTTGGGCGACGAACCTTTTCGATAAGGAATATTTCACCAGCGCGCTGAACGTGCCGCCGCTGTTTTCATTCGCGTCGGTGGGTGCACCGCGCCAGTTCGGTGTCACCGTCCGCTTCGATTTCGAATGACGGAGGACGTTCCTGGTGTCGGCGGAGTCCTTTGAAAGCCTTCGAGCGCGTCGCCAATCGGTGATTGGAGATGCGCTCGCAAAGGGCACGGGTCACCGACCGAATATCGTATCGATGACGTTGGCGGCGGGCGGGAATTCCCGCGAGACGTGGATTTTCTCGATCGAAGAAAAAGGCGTCGAGCGGAAGATGGTCTTCCGTTGCGATCCCGATCACTGGATTCGCAAGGAAGAAATGGAAAAGGAGATCGCGGGCTTGAAGCTTGCCAATGCGGCAGGCGTTCCCGCCCCGCAGCTTCTCTTTTCTTCTGAGAACATCGAAATCGGGCGGCCCTTCGTCATCACTTCGCTTGTCGGCGGTACCGCCATACCCAAGCGTATTGTCCAGGAAGAAGCGTTCGCTTCCGCTCGCCATTCGTTCGCGGCGCAATGCGGTCGTATTTTGGCTACCTTGCACAATGCGCTGGAATTTTGTGCAGGTTGGCAGGGCATAGATCCGATTGCCGATCTCGAATTTCACCGAAACAAGATGGGGTATAGAAGCCCGGTGCTGGATGGCGCATTGAGTTGGCTTGAGCGCAACAGGGCGCCGGCTACTCAGTTGCGCCCGGCGCATCGTGATTTCCGTTTGGGAAATCTTATGGTTGATGAGAACGGCATTGTTGCCGTCCTCGACTGGGAAACCTGCGGCCTGTCGGATCCGCATGAAGATTTAGCCTGGCTGTGTTCTCGCGCATGGCGTTATGGCGGCAAGCACCCAGCCGGCGGCATCGGCGAGCTAAACGATCTTATTCAATCTTATGAACTCCATTCCGGCCGCAAGGTAGAGGAGGCTCGGCTTCATTGGTGGAGCGTTCTTGCCGCGACGCGTTGGGGGCTCGCGAGTGCTGCACGGCCGCGCGGGAGCCAGGGCGGAGCGGCGGTCGAAGAAGCAGCTATCGCCCGGCAGGTATGCCGGCAGGAATACAATGTGGTGCTCGCATTCAAGGATGTGTTGGGGAGAGCTGCATGAGCACGTCCCCGGCCATTGTCGAGCCCCCGCCCGCGACGGAACTGATTGCGCTAGTGGCTGCATTCTTACGGCAGGACGTCGTGCCCATTATTTCCGACGCGAAGCTTCGATATCGCGTTCGTGCTGCGGAACATCTGCTCCAGCTGGCGCAACGTGAACTGGGATTCGATGGCAATCTCAGGCGCGATGAAGACGGCTATCTTATCACCGATCGGATGATGGAAAGGTTTGGATCTCTAAAACGTCTCAGTGATGGCCTTTATGCAGGCAAACTGGACGTTGCAAGCAACGATATTCTTTCGCTGCTGGAGGAATTCGTCATCGAGAAGATTCGTATCGCCGCTCCCGAAACGCTCGATCCAAGCGAGCGCGGCGGTCTTAAAGGATAGTCGAGATGTCAAAGCACGATTTCCGCGCAATTGGAAAAAAGCTGTCGAACTGGGGCCGGTGGGGCGAGGACGACGAGCGCGGCACCACCAACCTGATCACGCCGGAGTGCTTGGTGCGAGCAGCTTCGCTGGTCAAGGAAGGAAAAATATTCGACCTGGGAATTCCTTTCGGTTCGGATGGGCCGCAATCGGGGGCAGGCGGGCGCATCAATCCGATCCTCCTCGTGTCGGAAACTGGCGAGGATCAAGAGCAATTTCCCGGCGGCTTTCACTATGCCGACGACTATGTGTTCATGCCGCTACAATCGGCTTCGCAGTGGGACGCTATTGCGCATGTTCACTACGATGGATTCGTCTACAACGGCTTTCCTGCCAAATCGATTTCGCCGCATGGCGCAAAGCGCTGTTCCATCGACAAGCAAGGCAGGGGCATAGCGGGCCGTGGCGTGTTGTTGGATGTCGCACGCTGGAAAGGCGTCGACTGGATGCAGATGGGCGAAGTCATTACGCCCGAGGATCTGGATGCTGTCGCAAAGGCACAGGCGGTTGAACTGGCCTCCGGTGACATCGTCCTCATCCGCACCGGCTGGTGGCTCAAATTCCAGAGAGAGCGCAACGCAACAGAATGGATGAAGGGTGAGCCCGGCATCGGGCTTGATTGTTGCGAATGGCTGAGCAAGCACCAGATCGCGTCGGTATGTTGCGATAATATAGCGGTCGAAGCCCTTCCGGGTGAAGTCGAAGGCGAAATATTGCCCGTTCATATGGTGCTTTTGCGCGATATGGGCATGACGCTGGGCGAAATCCTGAATTTCGAG
>CAZTCU010000046.1:0-14627 GCA_964612235.1 uncultured Rhizobium sp. | reverse complement strand
TGTGAAGGCCGCGCTCGACGGTATCCGCGAGAGTCTCGACCATCGCTTGCTGAATGAGATTGACGGCCTTTCGCAGCCCACGCTCGAAAATCTCGCGCGCCACATATTCGTAAAAGCCAAAGCAGTACTCCCGGAGGTAGTGCGCGTGAAACTGCGTCGCCCGTCCTACGGTCAGACCTGCGTATACGAGGAAGTGTGATGATAAAGCGCAACCTCACCCAGCTCGGCCGCAACGTGGCGCTTCCCCAGTCGCCGGATAAAGCCATGTTGGACGCCGTTCCCAACCCGCATATCGGCGAGGATTATGTGGTGCGCTTCACCGCGCCGGAATTTACATCGTTATGCCCGATCACCGGCCAACCGGATTTCGCGCATTTCGTGATCGACTATGTTCCCGCGAAATCCATTGTCGAATCCAAGTCGCTGAAATTGTTCCTCGGCAGTTTCCGCAATCACGGCGCATTCCACGAAGACTGCACGCTGACGATCGGCAAGCGCATCGCCGCTGCAATCAAACCGCAATTCTTGCGCATCGCCGGGTATTGGTATCCGCGCGGCGGTATCCCGATCGATATCTTCTGGCAGACCGGAAAATTGCCGAAGGAAGTCTGGCTTCCCGATCCCGGTGTCGCGCCTTATCGCGGCCGCGGATAAGCGGTGAGCGCGCGGATCAGCCCGTAGACGCTGATGAGCGCCCAGAACCCTTCCATGACAGCCGCCGGCAAATTCCAGGCCCAGTAAAGCGACACAAGGATCAACGACGCGCCCACGAAGTTGAGCAGCGAATAAAGCCAGCCCTCAGTCTTCACCATACCTTGCAGGTTGGCGAAATAGGTAAGCGCAATCGCAACCGAGCCGCCGAGACCCAGCAGATCCGGAACGGACATCCGCTACTTCCCGCCGAGCGGCCGATAACGATGACAGTCCACCATATGGTCGTTGACCATACCGACGGCCTGAGCGAACGCATAAACAATCACTGGCCCGCAGAAGTTGAAGCCGCGTTGTTTTAATTCTTTCGCCAGGGCTTCGCTCATCGTCGTTTTCGCCGGGACTTGGTTCATCGTCTTGAAGCGATTGATCTTTGGCTCGCCGTCGACATGCTTCCAGATCAGCTCGCGAAAACCGCCGGGCTCCTTCTCCATGATATCGAGCCAAAGCCTTGCGCCCTTGATCGCCGCTTCGATCTTGGCGCGGCTTCGGATTATGCCTTCGTTTTTGAGCAGGCGTTCGGTGTCGCGCTTGCCGTAGCGCGCAATCTTTTCGGGATCGAAGCCATGGAACGCTTTGCGAAAGTTCTCGCGCTTTCTGAGGATGGTGATCCATGAAAGCCCGGCCTGAAACCCGTCCAGCACGAGTTTCTCGTAAAGCGCCCGATGGTCATATTCGGGAACGCCCCATTCCTCATCGTGATAGGCGACGTAGAGCGGGTCGGTCCCGGGCCACGCGCACCGCTTGATGTCTGTCACCTGCGACGGGCTTTCTTCTTTTTCTTCGCAGCCTTCTTGGCAAGTTTCTTGGCTTTTTTCGCCGGGCGCTTTGCCGCTTTGGCCTTGGCCTTGCGGGCCGGCTTGGCGGCTTTCGCTATCGGCACCGAATAGAGGGTAGCTTCGAGCTTGTTGCCGTCGAGGTCATAGACGAATGCGCCATAATATTCGGGGCCGTAGTCTGGGCGCGGGCCTGGCTCGCCGTTGTTGCTTCCACCCTGAGCCAAAGCCGCTTCGTGAAATTTCTGCACTGCGTTCTTGGACCGCGCGATGAAGCCGACATGGGTGCCATTCCCGACGCTGGCCGCGTTCTGGTCATGCGGTAATTGCACCCAGAATTCCGGTCGTGTTTCGCCATAACCGATGGCGTAGGGAAGAAATTCCATGATGCGCTTGTAACCGAGCGCACCGAGTGCCGCGTCGTAGAATTTTGAAGCGCGTTCGACGTTCAGAACGCCAACAGAAACGTGATGGAGCATTGCCGCCTCCTGATGGGGGATGGCGACTCTGATCCGTTGAACGCCAAGGTCAAGCGGGAAGGTTTGGGAAAAGCCATGACGGTTTAACGACGCGCACGCCAAGATCGCCGACCTGCGTTGCCGCGTCGCCCGCCTCGTCAAGACGGTCGAGGCGTATCAGCGCGAAACCCCGCGCACCATAAACCGAGCTGATTTCGCCAATGTCGCGTCCGCCTGCGGCTATCGCAGAACCGACGGCGGCCAACGGCACGCCCTCCAAAGTCTCGATAGGCAACAAACGCTTACGCGCAGTGCCGCGATGCTTCATGCGGGCGGTCAGCTCCTGCCCCACATAGCAGCCCTTGTCGAAGGCCACGCCGTGCAGTTCGTCGAGATCGGCGTCCAGCGCGAACATCCGGTCCTGTCCGAAATCGGTACCTTCCGGGATGCCGAGGGACAACCGGTGGGCAAGATAATCGTCCGATCCTTCTGCCGTACCTGTTGAAACAATTTCACGCGAACCCAGCGCGGAATTGCGGGGGTCCGATCCCGCAGCGCTCCAATCGGCGACGACCGCCAGATCGTCGCGCGCCGCAATGTCGATTTTCGCGCGCAGCCGATACATGGTCAGCCGTTTTTGCAGAGCATCCCGTTGCGATGCGGCTACGTCCAGCAGCAGCACGCCGTCCTGCTCGAAGATGAGGAAATCGAACAGAATCTTTCCCTGCGGTGTCAGGAGAGCCGCATAAATTGGATGGCCCGGCTTTACGGCCTCGATGTCGTTGGTGATAAGCCCTTGCAGGAAGCCTCGCCCCTCGGCTCCGGAAACCGAAAGAATGGCACGATCGGCAAGGCGGGCGGCTTTGGACATGCTCCCCAAGTAATCGTTATGGATGCCGTTGCCAAGCAGCCCCTGACCGGCATAGTGCGGCCCCATGACAGACACATTTGATCTCCTCATCAGGGGCGGGATTTGCGCCACGCCCTCCGGCATCGCCGAGGCCGATCTCGGCGTCAGGGCAGGGCGCATTGCTGCCATCGGCAACCTCTCCGGCGCGAAGGCGGCCGAGGTGTATGAGGCAAAAGGGCTTCACGTGCTGCCGGGCGTCATCGACACGCAGGTTCACTTCCGCGAACCGGGCAACGAGCACAAGGAAGATCTTGAAAGTGGAAGCCGCGCGGCGGTCTTGGGCGGCGTCACTGCTGTCTTTGAAATGCCTAACACCAGTCCGCCGACCACCAGCCGCATGGCGATGGAAGACAAGCTTTCGCGCGCCCGTAACCGGATGCACTGCGACTACGCCTTCTATGTGGGCGCGACGCCACAGAATGTGGGCGCATTGTCCGAGCTCGAAAGCATGCCGGGCGTATGCGGCGTGAAGGCGTTTCTCGGCTCGTCGACTGGAACGCTACTCCTGAGCGAGGAAGAGTCGATTTTCGCCGCGTTGAAAGGTGGCCGCCGGCGTATGGCGGTTCATTCGGAAGATGAGGCGCGGTTGAAGGAACGCAAGCCCTTCGCCAAGACCGGCGATCCGCGCACCCACCCGGTGTGGCGCGATGCCGAAGCGGCGCGGTTATCGACGGAGCGCGTGCTGCGGCTGGCGCGTGCGGCAGGCCGCAAGCTGCATGTGCTTCACGTCACGACCGCCGACGAATTGCCGCTACTCGCCGATGCGCGCGATTTTGCAACCGTCGAAACGACGCCTCAACATCTCACTCTTGCGGCGCCTGAATGCTATGAACGCCTCGGCACCTATGCCCAGATGAACCCGCCGATCCGCGAAGCGCATCATCGTGAAGCCCTATGGAAGGCAGTCTCCGAAGGCCTGGTAGACGTTATCGGCTCAGATCACGCCCCGCACACGCGCGAAGAGAAGAACAAGACTTATCCCGATACCCCGTCAGGCATGCCGGGCGTGCAAACGCTCGCGCCGATCCTGCTCGACCACGTTAATGCGGGGCGGTTGTCGCTGGAGCGTTTTGTGGACCTGACGAGTGCGGGGGCGGCCCGCATCTTCGGCATTGCGGGCAAGGGCCGCATCGCCAAAGGGTTCGACGCGGATTTCACGATTGTCGACCTCAAAAAGAAGCGAAAGATCGAGAACTCCTGGATCGCATCAAAGTGCGGCTGGACGCCTTTCGATGGCATGGAAACGACAGGCTGGCCGGTCGCCACGATCATCCGCGGCAAGGCCGTAATGCGCGATCACGCGCTGACGCAGGCGAGCCAAGGCCAACCGCTGCGCTTCTGGGATACGCTCAGTTCAACCTGAATTCACCGGCCGCATATTTCAGGTCGGCGGGCGAAACCAATCCGCACGCCGCAACGCGTACCGAATGTAATCTGCCCTCGATGTTGGTTTCCCAGAACTGCAGGAACTTGTTGAGCACCGGAAACTTCGGAGCCAAATCGAATTCCTGCCAAATGAAGCTTTGCAGAAATTTTGGGTGATCCGGCATGTGGTACAGGATTTCCGCCGTCGTCAGCCGGTAGCCGTGTAAACGCAACTCAAGATTACTCATTGAAGCGCCAACTCCCCTTCGTGGCAAAAAGGGCCCTTCCGTTTGAAGCGTACTCCCGGAATCTTAACGGAGAGCTTGGGAGCTCGGTTGCAGGTTGTCGAGCTTGACGTCGCCGAATGATTGCGATTCTTGTTGCGTAGCGGCCCCGTTTCCTCTTGTCTGGCAGCAGTCGCTATCGGGAAGTGCCAAATGAAAGACCGTTTCAAAGCCGTCATGGTTCGCAAGGATGCGGACAAGCAAACCGTCGAAGATGTCGAGATCGGACTGAATGATCTGATGGATGGTGATGTTGTCGTCGCCGTCTCGCATTCCACGGTGAATTACAAGGATGGCCTCGTGCTCACCGGCCGGGCACCGGTCGTGCGCAAATTTCCGATGATTGCGGGCATCGATCTCGCCGGAACCGTTGAAACCTCATCGCACCCGCAGTTCAAACCCGGCGACAAGGTGATCCTCAACGGATACGGCCTGAGCGAAACCCATTTCGGGGGCTACGCGGAATATGCGCGCGTGAAAGGCGACTGGCTTGTGCCGTTACCGCAGGCGTTTACACCCGCCGAAGCGATGGCCATCGGCACCGCGGGTTACACGGCCATGTTGTGCGTGCTCGCTCTTGAGGATGCTGGTGTCACGCCGGACAAGGGCAGCATAGTCGTCACCGGCGCTGCGGGCGGTGTCGGTTCGGTTGCTATCTCGCTGCTTGCGAAGCTCGGCTATCAGGTCACGGCATCGACCGGCAGGACGGAAGAGGAGGGCTATCTGAAAGGCCTGGGCGCGACCGAAATCATCCCCCGAACGGAGCTCTCGGGCGATCCGCGTCCGCTGGCCAAGGAACGCTGGGCTGGTGGCGTGGACAGCGTCGGTTCCAAGACGCTTGCCAATGTCATCGCTTCACTACGTTACGGCGGCGCAGTCGCGGCCTGTGGCCTGGCGGCGGGAATGGACCTGCCGACCAGCGTGGCGCCGTTCATCCTGCGTAATGTTTCACTTCTTGGCGTCGATTCCGTGCAGATGCCCAAGCCGCGGCGCTTGCAGGCCTGGGAAAGACTGGCCCGTGACCTCGACGTCAGCAAGCTTGCCGCCATCACGCAGACAATCCCGCTGTCCGGCGTCCGCAAGGCAGCCGACGATATTCTCGCGGGCCGGGTTCGCGGACGGTTGGTCGTCCAGATTTGATATTGGAGCCGGAAGCGGCTAGGCGGGCGGGATGGTCAATTATGTGCTGCTCATCCTGTCGGGACTGGCGATAGGCATAATCGTCGCCGCGCCCATTGGGCCCGTGAACCTGATCTGCATTCGCCGCACGCTCGCCTTCGGACCTTTGAATGGGTTTCTTTCCGGGCTTGGCGCGGCATTGGGGGATTCCGTCTTCGGTATCGTGACGGCGTTTGGGCTCACGGCCATCGCGCAACTGATCAAGGGTTTCTATGTGCCGCTGCAGATCATCGGCGGCCTGTTGCTGATCGGTTTCGGTATTCACACGTTCTTCGCAACGCCCAAGAAACGGGAGCTCGATCAGGTAAAAAGTTCGGACAAAGGCGCTTCCACTTTGATAGGAGCCATCGTTTCCACTTTCGCGCTTACAATCACCAATCCTGCCACCTTGCTGGGCTTCACGGCTCTGTTCGCAGGATTGGGCAGCTTGATTGGCGAGAAGCCGCGCTTCGTTGAAGCGGCCGTCCTTGTAGGAGGTGTAGCGGCCGGTTCGATCGCCTGGTGGTTCACGATCACAACCATCGTCGGGTTGTTCCACAAGAACATCGACGATCGCGCGATGAAATGGATCAACCACGCCATGGGCGTAGCGATCACCTTGTTCGGACTAGCGGTGATCGGCAATCTGATCCGGGCGCAGCTGGCTTAAGACGCTTTCGCGAAACGCGCGATATTCGCGATCACTTCCTCGGCTTCCGCCACCATTTCGCGCACCACTTCGCCCGCCGGCTTCACTTCGTGGATCGCGCCCGCGCCCTGACCGATGGCGAACGCGGATCTGTCGCGATCGAGACCTTCGGTCTGTCCGCCGATGCCACCCATCACGCCTGCTTGGTGGGACATCATCGCCTGCATCGGAAAAGCCTGAATGTCCTGCGGCCGGCGCTCCCAATCCGCCACATACGGATTCTTGAAAACGCGCATCGGCTTGCCAGAATAGCAGCGCGTGACGATCGTGTCTTCGTCGTTCGATTCCACGATCACGTCCTTGTACATTGCGCCCGCATGCGCCTCGCGCGTGGCGATGAAGCGCGTGCCGATCCATGCGCCTTGCGCGCCCAGTGCAAGCGCCGCCGCGAGCCCGCGTCCATCGACAATCGAACCAGCGGCGACGACCGGAATTTTCACCGCGTCCACCACTTGCGGGATCAACGCCATGCCGGCGATGCGCCCCGTGTGCCCGCCTGCTTCCGTGCCTTGCGCGACCACCGCATCGAGACCGCCGGCTTCCGCAGCTTTCGCATGGCGCACTGTGCCGGAAACATTCATCACTTTGAGGCCCGCGTTGTGAAATTTTTTCACCAGATGCGGGGGAGGGACGCCGAGGCCGGAAATGAATGCGGCTGCTCCGCCTTCGATGATGGCATCGGCGGCCCGTTCGAGCGATTCCGGAACGGCCGCCAGCAGGTCTACGCCGAAGGGCTTGTCGGTCAGGTCGCGGACTTTAGCGATTTGCTCTTTGATTTCGGCGGAGGGCCGTCCGGCCATGCCCAGCGTGCCGAACCCGCCTGCGTTGGAGACCGCCGCGCAAAGCTCCGCATAGGCCACCCCGCCCATGCCTGCGAGCAGGATGGGGTATTTGATGTTCAGCAGGTCGCAAAGCGGCGTGTGCAGGGACATGGCGTTCCTCATAGGGTCTGATTTTTTGTCAGTGTTCCTTGCCAATGGCTCCTGCGCAAGAGGGCAAACGCCGCGCCTCAGAAACGGGACGAGGCCAGCCCGACGTCGGCAAACTGCCAGGCACCCTCGAAATCCTTCTGTGTGGCATCCGCTTCCGCCGTCTTGCCCTGCGCTTTGAGCGCGAGCACCAGCCCGTAGAGCGCCCAGCCATCGCGCCGGTAGACCATCAGGCTTTTGCGATAGACGGCTTCGGCATCGGCGGGTTTGCCGGCTTCCAGCAGAGCCGCGCCCAGCAGATGCGCCACGGGTTGATGCCAATAGGCGGGTTCGGTGTAGGGCAGGTTGAGTTCGGCATCCTGCGCACGCCGGAAATACATCACCGCATCGTCGAGCTTGCCCGACTTGCGTGCGATTTCGCCATCCAGTTCATAGAGCGCGACTTCCGCCATCTGTGTGCCCGGCACCATTACCGCTTCGAGTTGGGGCATTCCCTCTTTCCGCAATTCATCGATCTTGTCGCGTGCGTCCTTGGCTTTCCCGAGATCGCCGGTGTTGGCGTAGGCAAAGCCGCGTGCCAGAAGCGCCATTACCGTGTCGAGTTTGAACTCGGGTGAAGGCATCGGCTCCGCCAGGATCTCGTTCCATTTGCCGAACCGCAGGTAAGTTGCGATAGGCGTAAAGATATAGAGTTGGCCTTGCGGAATCTGGCCAGCGAACTTTTCGACTTCGGTCGATTTCAGAAGACGACGCGAAGCGTCGAGGGCATTCTGATACCGCCCTTCCATTTCCGCGGACGTCCACAGAAAATGGATGTTGTGACCATAATAACCCAGCGGATAGAAGCCTTGCGCCTTGCAGGCTGCGATGTATTTCTCGTCCACCAGGGCGGCGAGTTCATTGGCGTGATAAGCGTCCTTGTAGCGGCCCACGCGATAATAGATATGCGACGGCATATGCACGATGTGACCGGCATCCGGCATCAGCGTAGCCAGCTTATCGGCGGCGGTTTCCGCACGTTCCGGAGTGGTCGAGGCTTCGACGGCGTGAATGTAGAGGTGTAGCGCGCCCGGATGATCGGGCTGGCGCTTGATGACGTCTTCCAGGGTCGCGACGATCTGTGCGCCGTAACCCTTTGGCGTCTTGCCGTCGATATCCCAATAGTCCCAGGGCTGCGTGTCCATCATCGCTTCGGCGGAGAAGACGGCGGCATCCAGATCGTCTGGATAATCCTTCGCGACCTGGACCATCGCCTTGGCAAACGCATCGTCGAGAATGCCTCGATCCGCTTTGGGATCCTCGGAGTAGCGAACCTTGAGCGCCTCGATCCAAGCCTTCTCCTCTTTGGAGGCATGCGGTTCCAGCGCGACGGATTTCTGCAGCGCGTCCCATGCGGGCTTTATCGCGTCGGGCTGCATCGGGAGATTGATGTTGGAGCCATAGGCGAACGAAACACCCCACCAGCAGATCGCGCATTTCGGATCAAGACGCGCGGCTTCGCGGAAGGAGCGGATGGCTTCGGCATGATTGAAGCCGAACAGCAGGTTGACACCCTGATCGAAGTATTTCTGCGTCTCGGCATTCTTGGTGCTGATCTTGTGGGTGTGGCTGCCCAGGTTGGCGAAGACCGGTGCGCCGGGTTTTTCGCTTTCGCCCATGTAGACGGCGGGGCCGGGCGGTGTCATCGGCATGGACATGCCCGCCATGTCCGTGTCTGCGGCATAGGCCTTCGTCAAAAGCAGCACGAACGCGGCACTTGTGGCGAAAGCCTTCATGTTCTTCTCCCGAGCCCTGAAGAGGAGGGGAAACTATATGCCTTCGTCGCGCATCGGGCACTAGGCCGCAGGTGCGTTGGGCGATGGAAAATCCTATCACATTGCCCATGACGAACCCCGCAGCGCAGCACAAAGCCGTCGGTATCTGGTTGTTGTGCGTGGCCTTTCTGATTGCCCTTATGGTTGTCGTCGGCGGGCTCACGCGGCTGACGGGTTCGGGGCTTTCCATCACTCAATGGAAACCGGTGACTGGTGTCGTGCCGCCAATGTCGGAGCAGTCGTGGCAGGACGAGTTTTCGCTCTATCAGCGCATTCCCCAATACAGGCTCGAAAATCGCGGCATGTCGCTTGGCGAGTTCAAGGCGATCTATTGGTGGGAATGGACGCACCGCTTTCTCGGACGCTTCATCGGGTTTGCGTTCCTGTTGCCGTTTCTGTGGTTTGCATGGCGGGGTGCGATCGGGCGGAAAGATATTCCGCGCATGGTTCTCCTGTTCGTCCTCGGCGGGCTGCAAGGCGCCGTCGGCTGGTGGATGGTGGCGAGCGGGCTGGAGGCGCGCGTGTCGGTCTCGCAATACAGGCTTGCGGCGCATCTGGGTGTTGCGATCATCTTGTTGGGCGCGATGATCTGGGTGGCGCTGGAATACCTTCGTGGGACAAGCGCGCGCAAGCAGCCTGCTGGGATGGCGTTTGCGTTGGTTGGTCTTGTCTATGTGCAGATGCTGTTGGGCGCGCTGGTTGCCGGATTGCACGCCGGGCTGATCTACAACACATGGCCCTCGATGGACGGGCGCGTGTTTCCCGAAGGCGCGTTCTTCTCGCAGCCTTGGTGGATCAACTTCTTTGAGAATGCCGGGCTAGCGCAGTTCGATCATCGGATCGGCGCCTATCTTGTCGCGTTGCTGGTTGCAGCGATCTGGATTGTCGGACATGGCGCTTCGGGTTGGAAGCGGAACGTCCAGCATCTGCTATTCGCTCTCACAGCGTTTCAGATCACGCTCGGTATTCTCACCCTTTTGCATCAAGCGCCGATTGCGCTTTCGGCTTTGCACCAGATTACGGCGGCGGCGCTGTTCTGCGCCGCCGTTTGGCATGCGTTCGAGACGCGCTTCAGCCTGCGTTCAACGCCTGGTCCAAGTCGGCGATAATGTCTTCGACGCTTTCGAGACCGATGGAGAGGCGCACCGTGTCGTCGCCCGCGCCCGCGGCTTTGCGCTCTTCCGGCGCGAGTTGGCGATGTGTGGTCGATGCCGGGTGGATGACGAGGCTGCGCACGTCGCCTACATTGGCGAGGTGGCTGAACAGTTGCACGCTGTTCACCAGCTTCACGCCCGCGTCGTAGCCGCCTTTCAATCCGAACGTGAACACCGCGCCCGCGCCTTTGGGACAATAGGTGCGGTGCAGGCCATAGCTCGGATTGCTTTCGAGACCGGCGTAGTTCACCCACGACACCTTCGGATGCCTCTCCAGCCACTGCGCGACTTTCAATGCGTTGTCGCAATGACGTTGCATCCGCAGGTGCAATGTTTCGATGCCTTGCAGGATAAGAAACGCATTCATCGGCGCGAGCGCCGGACCGAAGTCGCGCAATGCGAGAACGCGGCAGCCGATGGCGAAGGCCATGTCGCCGAACGTCTCCCACATCTTCATGCCGTGATAGGAGGGGTTGGGTTCGGAGAGCGTCGGGAATTTTCCGTCCTTGCCCCAATCGAACTTGCCGCCGTCCACGATCAGGCCGCCGATGGAACTGCCGTGACCGCCGAGGAATTTGGTGGCGGAATGCAGAACGATGTCCGCACCCCATTCGATCGGGCGGATCAGGTAAGGCGTGCCGAACGTGTTGTCTACGATCAACGGAATGCCGGCCTCGTGCGCGACCGCCGCGATGGCTTCGATGTCCACGACCAGTCCGCCCGGATTGGCGATGCTTTCGATGAAGACGCATTTCGTCTTCGGCGTGATCGCATTCCGGAACGATTGCGGATCAGACGCATCGGCCCATTTGACGTGCCAGTCGAACTTCTTGATGCCGTGCCCCAACTGGTTGACCGAGCCGCCGTAAAGCTGGCGGGCAGCAACCAGTTCGTCGCCCGGTCCCATCAGCATATAGAAAGCAATGAACTGCGCGGCGTGCCCCGAAGAGACCGACAGTGCGGCACGGCCGCCTTCCAGCGCGGCGATGCGTTCTTCCAGCACCGCGTTGGTGGGGTTCATGATGCGCGAATAGATGTTGCCGAAGACCTGCAGGTTGAACAGGGCCGCGGCATGATCGGCGTCTTCGAAGACGAACGAGGTCGTCTGATAGATCGGCGTGGCGCGCGCGCCTGTTGCCGGATCGGGTTGGGCGCCCGCATGTATGGCCAAAGTGTCGAAGCCGTATTCGCTCATATTGTTCTCCTTAGCGGCCCTTCAAATCCTGAAACGAAACCATGACATGTTCGCGATAGGCCGGTCGATCTTTCAATCGCGCATACCAGGCTTCCACATTCGGCAGTTTCGGGCGTTCGAGCGGTATCTGCATCTCGTAATAACGGAAAAGCTGCGCGCCCGCCGGAATGTCGCCCATCGTGAAATTGTCGCCCGTGATGAATGTCTTCCCCGCGAGATGCGCATCGACAAGCTGGAGCAAGGCGTTCGTGCGCATCCAGGCGTTGCGGACCATGTTCATGTTGCGCTGGCTTTCGGGCGTGCGCCAGAAACCGGCGAATGCGCCCATGAAGGCGTTCTGCAGATCGGCAAGTGTCCAGTCGATCCACATATCGGCTTTGGCGCGCTCGGCCGGGTCTTCGGCCCATAGTGTTCCCTTGCCGTATTTGGCGGAAACGTAACGCACGATGGAATGGGATTCCCAAACCACCACACCATCGTCGTCGATCACCGGAATGCGCGTGTTGGGGTTCATGGCGCGAAATTCCGGCGTTTGCAGTCCGCCGAACGGTCCGCCCGCGTCGATGCGCTGATGCGCGACGCCGCTTTCGCCGACCGCCCACATTGCCTTCTGTACGTTGATAGAGTTCGCGCGGCCCCAGATCTTTAACATCACATGCCTCGCTTCAATGAGCCGCCCTTGCCGAACAGCAGCGGCTTGCGGTTGTCGATGACGCGCCGGTTCACGCCCATCCATCCGATCTCGCCGGACAGGCGGCCATATTCGATCTTCGGGCAGCGATCCATGATGACGGTCAATCCCGCAGCGCGCGCTTTCGCGGCGGCTTCTTCGTTGATGATGCCCAATTGCATCCAGATGACCTTGATGCCGAGGCGATCTTTCTCGGCCAGCGCTTCGTCGACGATGCCAAGCGCGGCGCTCGCATCGCGAAAGATGTCCACCATGTCGACAGGTGCGGGCACATCCTTGAGCGAGCCGTAGACCGTGCGCCCAAGGATCTGCTTTCCCGCCATGCCGGGATTGATCGGGTGAATGAGGAAGCCTTTGTCGAGCAGGTATTTCATCGCGAAATAACTCGGCCGCATCTCATTGCCGCTCGCGCCGACCATCGCGATGGTTTTGGTGGAACGCAGGATCGATTTGATGAGGTCTTCGGGATAGCTGGGCATTACTCAGGCCACTTCGGCTCGCGCTTTTCCACGAACGCGCAAATGCCTTCTTCCGCCTCGGCTTCCAGCATGTTCTCGGTCATGACGCGGGAGGCGTAGTCGTAGGCATCGCTCAGGCCCATTTCGAGTTGACGGTAGAACGCTTCCTTGCCGATTTTCACGGTGAGGGCGGGCTTCGACGCGATGAGGGCGGCGAGTGTGGAGGTTTCGGCGTCCAGCGCATCCGCATGAACCACCTTGTTGATCAGGCCGATTCGAACCGCTTCCTCCGGCGTCACCAGCTTGCCGGTCAGCAGCATCTCCATCGTCTGCTTGCGGGGCACGTTGCGGGACAGCGCAACCATCGGGGTGGAACAGAACAGTCCGATATTCACGCCGGGGGTGGCGAAGCGGGCTTCGGTGGAGGCCACGGCCAAGTCGCAGCTTGCCACCAACTGGCAACCGGCTGCGGTGGCGATGCCCTGAACCTGCGCGATGATCGGCTTGGGGTGGCGTACGACGGTCTGCATCAACTTCGAGCATTGTGTGAAGAGTTCGGCGTAAGCCTTTTTACCTTTATCGGAATCCTGACGATGCGCGGTCATCTCCTTGAGGTCGTGACCGGAGGAGAAGGCGGGGCCCTCCGCGGCGATGATGATGACCCGGAGCGCCTTGTCGGCGGCGGCTTCGTCGAGCGCGGTCTGTAGTGCCGCCATCAGCCCGGCGCTCAGCGCATTGCGCGCCTTGGCCCGATTCAGGGTCAGGCGCAGGACCGTTCCTTCACGGCGGGAAAGGACTAGCGGTTCGCTGGCGGGGGCATTCATGTTCAAGCCTTTGGTTCTCTTTGAAAAACGCTCTGAGTTTGTTTTCGACTTTTTTGAATAGAGGGTAGGGTGGGGGTATCCCCCATTCCGAACCGCCAATCAAATCGGGACTGCGCATCTTACACCGGTTCTGGAGGTGTTCGATAACTCTTGCGGTATCATGATACCGCATCGAGAAAGTGCCACAAAATCAGGTTCTTTCGGACATCTTCTGTTGACAGACCGCATAAGCCCCCGTATTAGCCCGCGCTCTTTTCCGAATGGATGCACAGACATGAAAACCTACTCGGCCAAAGCGTCCGAGATCGACAAGAAGTGGGTGCTGATCGACGCCGAAGGGCTTGTCGTCGGCCGCCTTGCTACGGTCATCGCGATGCGCCTGCGCGGCAAGCACAAGGCGACGTTCACGCCTCATATGGATTGCGGTGACAACGTCATCGTCATCAACGCGGCCAAGGTGCTGCTCACGGGCCAGAAGCTGAAGAAGAAGGTGTACTATCACCACACCGGCTATATCGGCGGCATCAAGGAACGCACGGCGGGCGCGATCATGGCGGGCAAGTTCCCCGAGCGCATCGTCGAGAAGGCCGTGGAGCGCATGCTTCCGCGCGGACCGCTCGGCCGCACGCAGATGGGCAATCTGCGCGTCTATGCAGGCTCCGAACATCCGCACGATGCCCAGCAGCCCTCGAAGCTCGATGTGGCTGCGCTCAATCCCAAGAACTCCAACTACCGCAAGGTGGGCTAATCTCATGGCCGATACGTTCAGCGAACTGAAATCCACGCTCATCAAGGCGAAATCCGCCGAGGAGCAGAACGCGCAAGCGAGCCAGCCCAACCGCGACGCCAAGGGCCGCGCCTATGCCACCGGCCGCCGCAAGGATGCCGTCGCGCGCGTCTGGATTCGTCCGGGCCGCGGCACGATCACGGTCAACGGCAAGGAAGAGAAGATCTATTTCGCCCGCCCCGTGCTGCGCATGATCCTTCGTCAGCCGCTGATCGCGGCCAACCGCGACGGTCAGTTCGACATCACGGTGACGGTTCGAGGCGGCGGCCTTTCCGGACAGGCAGGCGCGGTGCGCCACGGCATCAGCCGCGCGCTGGTCGCCTATGAGCCCGCGCTTCGTGCGGCGCTCAAGCCGGGCGGTTTCCTCACCCGCGACCCGCGCGCGGTCGAGCGCAAAAAGTACG
>CAZTCU010000045.1:0-14632 GCA_964612235.1 uncultured Rhizobium sp. | reverse complement strand
CCCACATGGTGCGGCCCGCGGGGCCGCGGATCTCTTCCATGATCTGGGAGACTTTTTCCTGCGGCATGAAGCGCGCGATCAGCCGCTCGGTGGATTCATACGAACCCATCAGCGAGCCGGTACCCGACATCTGCGACACGAAATCGACCAGAAGCTTCTCCACCAGGTTCGCGCTCACCGAACCCAGCGTCGACATCACCTGCGAGACTTCCTTGATCTCGTCTTCGTCCATCATGCGCCAGATTCTTTCGCTGTGCTCTTCGCCCAGGGAAAGCATGATCACGGCGGCGCGTTCGGCGCCGGTCAGCGATTTCACGTCGTCTTTGGCAACGGGTTTTGCAGCGCGGGCCATTGTCGTTACGCCGGTTCGTGGAGCCAGGTGCGAAGGATCGACAGCGCTTCTTCAGGATGCGACTGCACGACTTCGCCGACTTTCTTGATGGAGGATTCGCGCACCTGACCGTCGATGCGTGAGACGTCGATCATATTTTCCTTCGGCGCCGGAAGAGCGGCAGGTCCGCCTGCGGCTTGGGCGGCCTGCGCCTCGCCGGCCGCAATCTGCGCGGGCGTGAAGGCTCCGGCAGGGGCGGGCAGGGCGCTCACCGGCGTGAACATGCGGGTGATCAGCGGCCGCATCACGAAGAAGCCGATAAGGAGTGCTGTGAGCGAAAGGATCGCGACCTCGATGATCTTGATCCAGTCGCCGGTCTGGAAGCCGAGCAGCGGTTCCGCTTCCGGTGTGACCGGACCCGCGTCGAGCCGCGCGAATTCCATGTTGGTGACCTGCACAAGGTCGCCGCGCTTGGCGTCGAAACCGATGGCCGATTTCACCAGCGCCTCGATCTGCGCCATTTCCTTGGGCGTACGTGCTTTATAAGTGGCCTTTCCGGCGGCATCCGTGGTGGTGTCGCCGTCGACCACAACGGCCACCGACAATTTCTTGATGTCGCCGCCTTCAAGCGTCGAGGTCTTTACGGTCTTGGAAATCTCGTAATTTGTGGTTTCCTCGGTGCGCGTCGAACTCGATTTGTCGCCGCCGCCGGGTGTGGAAGGCGGTGTCTGTGCGTTCGGCAGCGCGTTGGCCACCGACACGGCGTTAGCTGCACCATCGGATTGCGAGTCGCTGGAGCTTTGTTCGACGGTCTGCGAGGAGCGCACGACCTTGGAATCGGGATCGTAGGATTCCGACGTCTCGCTGACATGGTTGTAGTTCATGTCGGCCGACACCTGTACCCGCACATGGCCTGGGCCGACCACGCTGGAAAGGATGCCTTCCACGCGCTGGCGCAACCGGTCTTCGAAATTCGTTGTGGTGCGTTCCTGATCCTGTGCCCCGGCATCGGCGCCGGTCTTTCCGTCGCCACCGGCCAGAAGATCACCGTGATCGTCGACAATGGCCACGCGCCGGGAATCCAAATTTGCGACGGCAGCGGCAACAAGGTGCTGGATCGCCTCCACCTGTCCGCGATCGAGCCGGCCGCGCGTCTTCAGGACGACGGACGCGCTCGGCGGCTGGGCATCGCGCGCGAAAATTTCATGTTCCGGCACCACGAGGTGCACGCGCGCGCCCTCGATGCCCGAAATCGTCTGGATCGAGCGGGCGAGTTCACCTTCCAGCGCCCTGAGTTTGTTGATGTTCTGGGTGAAGGCGGTGGCGCCGAACGTGTCGGACTTGTCGAAGATCTCGTAGCCCACACCGGCGCCGGGAAGATTCTCCGACGCCAATTCCATGCGCAGCTTGTTCACTTGGTCGGAGGGCACCAGGATCGTGCCGTCTCCGCGCGTGTCGTATTTCACGGCCATCGCGTCGAGCTTGGCGGTGACCTGGGCCGCTTCGCGCGGTTCGAGGCCGGCATAAAGAATGGTCTTGGCAGGCTCGGAGATCACGCCTGCGACATAAAGGAAGAAGGCGGTCAGCGCTGCGGCCACGCCCGCCATCGCGCCAAACCGCGCGGCTCCGACACCTCTGAAAAATTCCGGCAAACTGCCCTCCGCTTACCCAGGGAGCAGTCATCTTTTCGATGTCCGCCCTTGTGCTAGGCAAACATTGCCGGTGTTGTGGTAAAAGCGGCCTTAACGCGCGGAGAAGAATACAAAACCGCGATGCGGTTTCACGGTTAACACTTCATTCAGATTTAAAGAAACCCCGCGCGATCTCAGTTACGATACTGCTGCACGCGCGTGGCGCGCAGGCCCGCCAAACCGAAGCGTTCGATGGCGCGCTGCCAGGCGAGGAATTCCTCCACGGTCAGCGTGTAACGCTTGCAGGCCTCATCGAGGCTCAAAAGCCCGCCGCGCACAGCAGCCACGACTTCGGCTTTGCGGCGGATGACCCAGCGCTTTGTTTGTGGCGGCGGAAGGTCGGCCAACGTCAACGGACTCCCATCGGGACCGATGACGTAGCTGACGCGCCCTCTGCGCTCGTCGGCCATAATGTTACTCCCAACTTCACTACCGGGGCCCAAGCTACGCTCCGCTTCTAAAAAACAGGCAAAAGAGCAAGGTAAACAAAACCAAAATTGCTCCGCTCCAATTGTCTCCATTCAGGAAAAGAGCGCCGTGTTTTCAGCGGCGCTCATCTCCGTTACGTCGGAATCTGGTCCAAACGCTGCAGCATTTGATCGGCGGTGGTAATGATTCGCGCCGACGCGGAATAAGCCCGCTGCGTCGTGATAAGATTCGTAAATTCGCCTGCGAGATCGACGGTCGAGCTTTCCAGCGAACTGGAAGAGATCGAGCCGGCGCCGCCCGTATTGGCTTCGCCGACGATGGCGTTCCCCGACTCGTTGGTCACCGCATAGGCATTACCGGACACCGCCGCCAACCCGTTCGGGTTGGAGAAGGTGGCCATCGGCAGCTTGTAGATCTTCTGCACAAGCCCATTCGAGAACTGCGCCGTCACGAAACCGTTCGGGTCGATGTTCACGCCGGTCAGGTTGCCGAATAGCGCGCCGTTGACTGAGGAATTCACCAGCGCCGAGGGGCTGTCGAACTGTGTGAGACCGTCGGAGCTTCCGACCGTGCCCATGTTGAGCGACAAAGCCTGCGGTTGAAGACCGGAGGTTGCCGGATTCCATGGGACGGTCACGTTGATCATGCCGGTGGCGGGCGTGGCGCTGCCGTCCGCATTGGCAAGCGTGCCGTCCGAATTGAACGTCATCGTGCCTGTGGCGATCGGATTGGTGCCCGTGATGTTCGTGCCGGCGCCCTGATAGCTCACTTCGTAGGCCCAGGTGTTGGCGCCTGTCTTGACGAAAGAGATACCCAAAGGCTGCGCACCGCCCTGGCTGTCGTACACGTTGATCGTGCGCGTGAAGTCCGGCGTCACCGCGCCGCTCGCCATTTGACCCGTAGTGTAGGCTTTCACTGCCGTGGATGCCTGCAGATTCGCCTGCACCGTCATTTCGGTGGTGGCCTGCGCCTTGCCGGAAAGACCCGCCACGTTGACCGGGCTCATGTCGTTGCGATCGGTCGGGATGTTGCCGTTGATGTCGACAGGCCAGCCCATCAGATAGAAGCCGGCGGCATTCTTGAGGTCGCCGTTGGAGTCCGGCGTGAAATTGCCGGCGCGCGTGTAGAGCGTGCGGCCGGAACCATCCGAAAGCTGGTTGACGACGAAGAAGCCGTTGCCGTTGATGCCTAGGTCGGTCGGCGACTGCGTGGTCTGCAACAGACCCTGCTGCGTCACGTTCTGCGTGCCGATGGAAATCACGCCCTGCGAGGAGATGTCGCCCGAACCCATGGAGTCGGCGAGCAGGGTCGAGAAATTGTTCTGCCCCGCCTTGTAGCCGACAGTGTTGACGTTGGCGATATTTGAAGAAGCGATCGACAAGGCCTTGCTGTTCGCATTGAGGCCGGTCACGCCGATCATCATGGCGCCGGTGAGGCTCATGGTATGTTCCTTTACTTCGTCATCGCTAAAGGCTTCGCCCTGTCGCGATCATTGCTGGGTGGCGCCGCTTCTCGGCCGCCGGTTCTTAGTTCTGCAGTGCCGCCACTTCCGAAAGCGGTATTTCCATCGGTCCGATCATCAGTTGCGGTTCGGAACCGCTGAAATCGACTTGCGCGACCACGCCTTTGCTCGCGACCGCGTAATTCACCGCCGAGCCGTCATCGGCCACCGGCGAGAGCGTGAAGGTGTATTGGCCGTCGGGAAGCTGGTTGCCGTAGGCATCCTTGCCGTCCCAGTTGAACGTATGGACGCCTGTCGTCAGTTCGCCATTCGTCGTGTAGACGACCTTGCCGTTCGCATCGCTGATGGTGAGCGTGTTGGCCTTCGCCTTATCGTCGAGCGCGTAGGTCCAGGTGCCCGTTCCGTTGATCAGCGCGCCTTTGCCGTTGGACAGCGTCACCGATTTGCCGAGATAGTTCACGGCGTCGGCGCTTGATCGGCTCTGGGTCAGACTCACCAGTGATTCGAGGTTCTTGTTGGTGTTGATCTGCTGCTCGACGCCGGAGAACTCCACCAATTGCTGCGTGAACTGGTTGGAATCCATCGGCGACAGCGGATCCTGGTTCTGAAGCTGCGTGGTGAGCAGTTTCAAGAAGGTGTCGAAATTGTCAGCCAGCGATTTGGAGGCAACGCTGCTCTGCGCATTCGGATCGGGGGTATTCGTTCCAACGGGGGCGACGCTCATGGCGGTCTCCTTCAGACGCGTATGTCGAGACGGGCATCGCCCGCCGCGAACGAATTGGTGGAAGCGACAGCGGCCGCCGATGCGCTTTCAATGGCTGCGGTCACGGCCAGATTGCGGCTGCGTCCGCGGAACGACGGCGTGTCGCCGCCCTGCTGGTGATCTTGGCCCTTGAGCGAGAAGTTGAGGCCGTTCTGCGAAAGATCGACGCCGGAATCCTTCAGCGCGCGTTCGAGATTGCTGCGGTCGTTCTGCAGCATGTCGAGCGTCTGTGGTTTTTCGACGGCGAGGTGCGCCTGCGCGCGGCCCTGATCGTCGATGGTCAGCTTCACCTCGACGCGGCCCAATTCGGGCGGATCGAGACGAATGTCGAACTGCTTGTCGCCGCCGTCGGACTTCACCGCGATCTGCACCGCAAGCGCCGCGACATCGGGCTGCGCCGCCATGTACGCGGTCTGCGGCGCCACCTGCAGCGAAGCGGTGACGATTGGTGAAGATGCCGGTGTCTGCTGCTGCGCCGTCACCGGCTGTACATTCGTGGTCTGGGTTTCGGTGTGCGTTGCCGGTTGGGTTGCGCCAGCGGTATTCAACGGCGCTTGTGCTGCTGGCTGAACCGCATCCTCGCGCGGCTGCGCGTCGGTATTGGTCTTGGCATGTTGCGTTTGTGTGTGGGCAGAGCCGCTGTCGCCGCCGCTCTTTCCACCGCTTCCGCTCTGGCTGGCGGTAACTTGCGCTTCGAGATGCACGGGCAATGCACGCGCCTGCGAGCCTTGCGAGGCGGCGTTCTGGCGAACCGTCTTGTCGGCTGCGGCCGCGAGCGCTTCGGCCTTGTCCGCTGTCGCGGCCTGCGATGCGGCTTCTTTCGCGGCATCGGCCTTGGCGTCGTCCGCTTTGCCATCCTTTGCTTTCGGATCGGCCTTCGCGGCGGTTTCGGGTGCGCTGTCTGGCGGCGCGATAGCGGTCTTTGCCGCGTCCGTCACGTCCTTGACGGCGTCCGAACGTTTCACGCCTCTGGCGTCCTTCGCCGGTTCCGTTACCGTTGGCATGGCCGCTGCGGAAGCGGCGTTGGAAGTTATGGTGTTTGTGTCCGTAGCCGTGCCGGCTTCGCCGGACGCTTTCTTCCCGATCTTTGCCGGCTCGTTTTTGCCGGTCGGTTCGCCCGCCTGGGCGTCCAATATCCGGTTGAGGATGCGCTTGGTATCGTCCGCATCTTTCGCCGCATCCGGCGCTTCCACGGAATCGGCTTTCTTGTCTGCCTTGCCGTGTTTCGAATGCGCCGTCTCTCCGTTCGCGGATGCGAATTTCGCGTTCAACACCGCCAGGTGTGCGGGCATGGCCTGCAGGTCGACGAACTGGCTGGTCGCATCGCCCGCATCGCTTTTGGCTTTCTTGGACTTTCCGCCCGCCGCGTGCGCATTGAGAACCTTTTCGGGATCGGCATCGTCTTTGCCGGTTTTCGCGTCGCTCTCCTCCGCAACGCCCGCTTTCGCGAGCAGTTTGGCGAACAGCGCGGCTTCATCCGCCGGCACGGCAGCATTCGGCGCGCCATGTGCGCCGTGCACATGGGCGTTTGCTTTCGTGTGAGCAGCGTGAGCGGCGATGACAGCCACGCAAATATCCCGCATTGATCCGAACCCCACCAAGCAAGGGCTGGACCAGTTTTTCGCGGTATGGTTTGCGCGCTTTAGCCATACGCGCGCGCTCGCGCGGTTATATGCGCGAGGATTTCAAGAGGCATGTTCTGCCGCGACTGGGCAAACTCTGCCCAACGGTTCCAGCCAGAACGCGCAAAAACCCTTTGGAAAACGCCCCAAATCGCTGGCACGTCCCTTGCGAATACCCGAACGGGAAAAAGCATCCGGAGCCCGCCTTGAGCTTGAACGGCATCCTGTCGAGCGCGTTGACGGCACTTCAGACCAACACCGCAGCCTTGCGGGTGGTCTCCAACAACGTGGCCAACATGAATACGCCCGGCTATGCGCGGCGCGTGGTCAACCAGCAGGTTCTCGTCACCGGCGGCCAGCTCCAGGGCGTCGGCATCGCCGATATCCAGCGCATGGCCGACAAATTCCTCACCCAGGAAACGCTTTCGGCCAACAGCGCCTCGCAGCAATTCAGCACCCAGTCCACGATCTTCGACCAGTTGAACGGTATGCTCGGCCAGCCCGGCGACGGCACCGCGCTGACCACCCAGCTCGACAACATCTACGCAGCCCTCGGCAACGCAGCGCTCGCGCCCAATTCGAGCGCGAGCCGCCAAGGCATCCTCAATTCGTTCCAAAGCCTTGCGGGCACGATCTCGAACCTCTCCACCTCGCTCAACACCTTGCAGCAGCAGGTCGATCAGCAGGTTGGAACGACCATCGGCAGCGTCAACGGCCTGATCCAGCAAATTTATTCGCTGAACCAGCAGATCCAGAAGGCCAATGCCGCCGGCGACACGTCTTCGGGCCTGCTGGATCAGCGCGACGTGGCGATCAAGAACCTGTCATCGCTCATCGACGTGCGCACCGCGACCCAACAGAACGGCTCCATCGTCGTGATGACGAATGACGGCATGAATCTCGTCGGCGACACCTACGCGACGTTGTCGTATCAGCCGGGTGCTTCCAACGGCACCTATGGCTCGATCACGATTTCCAACGTGAATCCGTCGACCGGCGGCGCCATCGGCCAGAGCCAGACGCTCGACCCGCATCTGACATCGGGTACGCTCAAGGGCCTGATCGACATGCGTGACGGAACGCTCTCGGAACTGCAGCAGGAACTGGGCAGCTTCGCGCAAGCCACCGCGCAGGCCTTCAACACGCAAGCCAACGCCAATACTTCCGTCCCACCCCCGTCTTCCATGGAAGGCCGCAACACGGGCCTGTTGTCGGGCGACTCCCTCAATTTCACGGGCAAGACGACCATCGCGGTCGCCGACACGGACGGCAATCTCGTCTCTCGCATCGACGTCGATTTCGGCGCGGGCACTTTGTCGGTGAACGGCGGCGGTGCGACCAGCATCGGCACCACGGTCGGAAGTTTCGTCGCTGCCTTGAACACCGCGCTTGGCGGCAGTGGCTCTGCGAGTTTCTCGAACGGCGCGCTCACCGTTTCGGCCACCGGCGGCAACGGCATCGTCGTCCAGGACGACGCCACCACGCCATCGGACCGCGGCGGCTCCCGTTTCTCGCAGTTCTTCGGACTCAACGACATCTTCCGCACGGGCGCGCCGTCGATCACGGCCACCGGTCTTCAGTCCACGGACGCGGGCGGCTTTTCAGCAGGAACGATGACGTTCACGCTGAAAGACGACAACGGCAATGTGGGCAAGCAGGCGAGCGTCAACGTCACCTCGGGCATGACGATCGGTAACGTCATCAGCGCCATCAACACCGCGTTCGGCGGCGCGGCCACCGCGACGCTTGCCAGCGACGGCAGCCTTTCGATCACGCCCGCTTCGCAATATGCAGGCTATCACCTCGACGTGAACAGCGATACGACGCAGCGTGGCTCTACGGGCATGAGCTTCACTTCCATGTTCGGTCTCGGCGCGTCGCACGGATCGGCGCTGGCCGCCAGTTTCGAGGTGAACGATGCGCTCGTTGCAAGCCCGGCGAAGCTTCCCTTCGCACAGGCCAACATCACGCCCACCTCCGTCGCCGGCGACAGCATAGCCGGTTCCGGCGACAATCGCGGCCTGCTCGCGCTTCAGAACCTGCAATCGCAGGATCAGACTTTTTCCCGCATCGGCAATCTCGGCGCGCAGGCCGCCACACTCGGCGACTACGCCGCGTCGTTCTATCAGGATGCCGCCACGCGCAGCCAAACGGTCACCGCCAACGCCACCGCGCAAAGCGATCGCTTCGCCGAAGCCCAGTCGCGCCAGTCGGCGAACTCGGGCGTCAACCTCGACGAAGAACTGACCAACATGATGACCTATCAACAGGCTTACGCCGCAGGCGCGCGGATGCTGACCATCGTCGGCCAGCTTTACGACACGCTTCTGCAGATTCAATAAGGAGAGACCGGATGATCGGCCGCGTCGCCACCAACAACCAGGCCCAGATCCTGCTCGCGCAGCTTCTGCAGAACGAATCCAATCTCAACAAGTCGCAGGAGCAGGTCGCCAGCGGCAAGGTCGCCAATACCTATGCCGGGATGGGCGACAAGGCCGCGGTGCTGGAAGCCGCGCGCTCCGCACAGGCCCACGCCGATGCGATCCAGTCCGCCACCCAGCTCGCGGTCAACCAGGCCGATCTGCAGGACACGCAGACGACATCGCTTGCCAATCTCGCCGATCAGTTGCGCCAGGCCGTCACCAAGGCGATGGCCGACGACGATGCCACCACGCTGATGTCGCAGGCCCAGAGCATCTTCGATCAGGCCAAGCAGATCCTCAATTCGAAGGATGCCAACGGCAACTATCTCTACGGCGGCGAGAAGGACACGACAGAACCCGTCAATGTGGATTCGCTCGCCGATCTCGCGGCGTTGCCCAGCGTCTCGGATGCCTTCTCCAACGGCACCGTGAAGAAGTCGGTCAATATCGGCGGCGGACAGACGGTGCAGGTCGGCATGCTGGCCTCCGATCTTGGCACCCAGCTTTTCCAGTCGCTGGCCGACATCGCCAATTACAATTCCGGCCCCAATGGCCCGTTCGGCGACACCATAAGCGCCACCCAGTCGAACTTTCTGACGACCCAGGTGCAGGCCGCCCAGACCGCGAACCAGAGCCTGAACAATCAGGCCGCCGCGAACGGATTCGTCTATAATCACCTCAACGACGTCATAGATCAGCAGAAAGCGACGTCCACGCTTTACAAAGGTTTCGTTTCGAACCTCGAAGACGTCGATATGGGCACTGCCATCACTCAGCTTAACCAGAACCAGGTCGCCCTTCAGGCGGCGGTTCAGGTGACGGCCCAGTTGCAGCAGGTTTCGCTGCTGAACTACCTGCCCGCGAACTGAAACTTGCCGGGTCGGGGCAGGCGGATTATACGCCAGCCCCATGAACCCGGCGCCCGCCAAGCCCCCCCACGAAACCCGCATCGTCGCCGCGATGTCGGGCGGCGTGGATTCGTCGGTGACGGCCGCGCTGCTCAAGCGCGCCGGCTATGACGTGGTCGGTATCACGCTCCAACTTTATGATCACGGTGCCGCGGTCCGGAAGAAGGGTGCGTGCTGCGCCGGTCAGGACATCCATGACGCGCGCCGCGTGGCGGAATCCTTGTCCATTCCGCACTACGTCCTCGACTACGAGCAGCGTTTCAAAAAGGCCGTGATGCAGGATTTTGCTGATTCCTACGCGCGCGGCGAAACGCCGATCCCCTGCGTCCAGTGCAACAGCAAGGTGAAGTTCGCCGATCTCCTCGAAACCGCGAAGGAACTCGGCGCCGATGCGCTCGCCACCGGCCACTATGTCCGCCGCCTCGAAGGCGCGAAGGGAGCCGAACTGCACCGTGCCGTCGATACGACGCGCGACCAGAGCTATTTTCTTTTCAACACCACGCCGGAACAGCTTTCCTTCCTGCGCTTTCCGCTTGGCGGCATGGAGAAGCGCGACGTGCGCGCCATCGCCGCCGAACTCGGCCTTCTCGTCGCCGACAAGCCCGACAGCCAGGACATCTGTTTCGTTCCCGAAGGCCGTTACGTCTCTGTGGTGGAAAAGCTGCGCCCCGACGCATCGGCTCCCGGCGACATCGTCGATCTCGATGGCAAAGTGCTCGGCCGCCACGATGGCGTGATCCATTTCACCATCGGTCAACGCAAAGGCCTCGGCCTGTCCGGCAACGAAGAACCGCTCTTCGTCATCAAGCTCGATGCCAAGAACGCGCGCGTCGTCGTCGCACCGCGCGAAGCTTTGCGCACCCGCACCATCACCTTGCGCGATGTGAACTGGCTTGCACCGAATGGCGGCATGGTCGAATGCGCCGTGAAGGTGCGTTCGCTACGTCCGCCCGTGATGGCGCGCGTCATGCCGCTACCCAACAACGCGGCGCAGGTGGAACTTCTCGCGCCGGAGGAAGGCGTGGCACCCGGCCAGGCATGCGTTTTCTACGAGCCCAATGGTAGCCGCGTGCTCGGCGGCGGCTGGATTTCTGCGGCCGAACCGGCCCGCGTGGCAGCCTGATTTGCGCGCCTTGACAGGCCCATACCCCGCCCTTAAACCCCGCGCCTCGGCTGGTTTTTGGCAGCGTAGCTCAGTGGTAGAGCAGGGGAATCATAATCCCTTGGTCGGCGGTTCAAATCCGTCCGCTGCTACCAGCCGGAAGGCGCGTTCCCCATGAAAAAAGCCGCCGCTCCCACGATTTCGCTCAAAGACATCCGCGCCGCTGCCGCCACCATCAAGGGCGCCGTCGAACGCACGCCCACCCATCATTCGCGCACGCTCTCCAAGCTCGCGGGCTGCGAAATCCATCTGAAGTTCGAGAACCTGCAATTCACCGCCTCGTTCAAGGAACGCGGCGCGCTGAACAAGCTGCTGTCGCTCTCGCCCCAGCAGCGCAAACGGGGCGTCGCCGCGATGAGCGCGGGCAACCACGCGCAGGGCGTCGCCTACCATGCCGGCCGCCTCGGCATCCCCGCAACCATCGTGATGCCCGAAGGCACGCCGTTCAACAAAGTGAAGCACACAAAGGATTTCGGCGCCCGCGTTGTGCTGGAAGGCGCCACACTCTCCGAATCCTTCAAACGCGCCCAGACGATCGCGCGTGACGAAGACCTCGCCTTCATCCATCCTTACGACGACGCCCAAGTGATAGCCGGGCAGGGCACCGTTGCGCTCGAACTCCTCGAAGACGTTCCCAATGTCGACACGCTGGTCGTCCCCATCGGCGGCGGCGGATTGATCTCTGGCATTTCCATCGCAGCGAAGGCGCTGAATCCGAATATCCGCATCTACGGCGTCGAAGCGGAGCTTTATCCCTCGATGTTCGACGCGATCAAAAAGAAGAGCCTTCCTTGCGCGGGCCAGACCATCGCCGAAGGCATCGCGGTGAAGGAGCCCGGCGCGATCACGCGGCCGATCATTGCGGAGAACGTGAAGGACATCCTGCTCGTCAGCGAAGAAGAAATCGAACGCGCCATCGCCACCTTGCTCGAAATCGAAAAGACGGTGGTGGAAGGTGCGGGCGCGGCCGCCTACGCCGCCGTCGCGCGCAATCCGAAGATCTTCAAGGGCCGCAAAGTCGGCATCGTCCTTTCGGGCGGCAATATCGACATGCGCCTTCTGTCGGACGTGATCCTGCGCGGACTGGCGCGCGAGGGGCGCATTCTTTCCGTCGTGGTGGAGATCGAAGATCGCCCGGGACTTCTGGCGAAGATCGCCACCCTCGTGGGGCAGGCGGGAGGCAACATCCTCGAAGTCTCGCACAATCGCATGATGACCGACATGCCTGCCAAATCCGCCGATCTCGGCATGGTCATCGAGGCTCGCGATGCAGGCCACGCCGAGGAGATCCGCGAGGCGCTCGAAGAATCCGGCTTCACCATCCGCAAGACCAAGCCGACGGTCGTGCTGCCGCCGATCCAGACTTAAATCTATCGCGAAAACTTCTCCGACAGCACGATGGACGAAACCGTCCGTGCCACGCCGTTCGCCTTGCCGATGCGGTCGAGCACGGCGTCCATGCGCGCCGCCGTGTCTGCCTCCACCACCGCCATCATGTCGTGCGCGCCGGAGACGGCTGCGAGCGAACGCACTTCGGTGATCTTCTTCAATTCCGCGGTCACGCGATCGGCTTGGCGCGCGTCGGCCACGATCATCACCACCGCGCGCAGATTTTTGGTCGCTGCTTCGTCCGACAGCCTGACTGTGTATCCCTTGATAACGCCTTCGCGCTCCAGCCGCGCGATGCGCTCCTGCAGGGTCGAGCGCGCGATGCCAAGCTTGCGGGCAAGCGAGGCCGCCGGCTCCCGCGCATTGGCCCGCAAAAGGTCCAGCAGCTTCGTGTCCTTGTCCCGTATCGGCATTCCGCCGGTTCTCCCTGCGATTCGCCGGATGCTACCCCATTTTCCGGCGCTTCGCCGCCTCCTTTCCGGCCCCCCAGCCGTTTATGGAAAGCCTGTCTTCGGCGGAGAGAAAGCCAATGAAAAAAGTGATGCTCGTAGGCGGCGGCAAAATCGGGACCGCCATCACGGAATTCCTCGCCGGATCGGGCGACTATCAGGTCACGGTGGCCGACAAGGATGCCGCGAGCCTCGACCGCATGCCCAAGAAGCGCAACGTCGAACTGCGCCACGTCGAGATCGCCGACGCGCGCGATTTCGCCCGTGAGGTGGAAGGCCATGACATCGTCCTGATGGCCACGCCCTATACGCTCACGGCCATCATCGCCGAAGCCGCCAAGCGCGCGGGCGCGCATTACCTCGATCTCACCGAAGACGTGGAATCCACCCGCACCATCAAGCGTCTGGCGGACGGCGCCTCGACCGCGTTCATCCCGCAATGCGGCCTGGCGCCCGGCTTCATCTCCATCGCTGCCTACGATCTTGCGAAGAAGTTCGACAAGCTGCGCGACGTGCAGATGCGCGTCGGCGCGCTGCCAGTGTTTCCGCACAATGCGCTCAAATACAATCTCACATGGTCGACGGACGGCCTGATCAACGAATATTGCAACCCCTGCGAATCCATTCGCGACGGCGTGCGCATCGAGGTTCCGGCGCTCGAGGAACTCGAACAGTTCACCCTCGACGGCGTCGAATACGAGGCGTTCAACACCTCCGGCGGTCTCGGCACGCTGTGCGAAACGCTCGAAGGCAAGGTCGAGAACCTCAACTACAAGACCGCGCGCTATCCCGGTCACCGCGATATCGTGAAGCTGCTGGTGCGCGACCTGCACCTCGGCACCCGCCGCGAGATCTTCAAGGACGTGCTCGAAACCGCGATCCCGATCACCTATCAGGATGTCGTTCTGGTGTTCGTGACGGTCTCCGGCTGGGTCGAAGGGCGCCTGACCCAGGAAAGCTACGCCAAGAAGATTTACAGCCAGACGGTCGGCGGCCGCCTGATGAGCGCCATCCAGGTGACCACCGCCTGCGGCATCTGCGCGATGACGGATCTTCTGGTCGAAGGCAAGCTGCCGCAAAAAGGTTTTGTCCGGCAGGAAGAAGCCAAGCTTTCCGACTTCCTGAACAATCGCTTCGGCCGCTACTACGCAAAAGGTCTATAATCTTCCTTCCTCCCCCGCTCGCGGGGGAGGTGCCACGCGCGGGACGCGCGTGCGGAGGGGGAGAGTCGAAAGGAAAGCGCAGAATGGCGAAACGCACCGGCGGCGAAGCTCTCATCGAGGCGTTGAAAATCCACGGCGCCGATCACGCCTTCTGCGTGCCTGGGGAAAGCTATCTCGCAGCGCTCGACGCGCTTTATGGCGCGCGCGACACGATCCGCCTCATCACCTGCCGCCAGGAAGGCGGGGCCGCCAACATGGCGGAAGCCTATGGCAAGCTGACGGGAAAGCCCGGTATCTGTTTCGTCACGCGCGGGCCGGGCGCGACCAACGCTTCCATCGGCGTGCACACCGCGTTTCAGGATTCGACGCCGATGATCCTCTTCATTGGTCAGGCCGACCAGTCGATGCTCGACCGCGAGGCGTTCCAGGAAGTCGATTTCCGCGCCATGTTCACCCCGCTCGCCAAATGGGCGGCCGAGATCCGCGATCCCAACCGCATCCCCGAATATATCGCGCGCGCCTTCCACACCGCAGTTTCCGGCAGGCCCGGGCCGGTCGTGCTGTCGTTGCCGGAAGACGTGCTGTTCGGCGAATGCAACGCGCCCGCGACAAAGCCATATGTGAAAAGCGAACCGCCGCCCGCGCGGGCCGATCTGGAGAAATTCGCAAGGCTCCTCGCCAGCGCCAAATCTCCATTGCTGATGCTCGGCGGCCCCGGCTGGAACGCGCAAGCCATTGAAGACGCAAAAATCTTCGCGCAGAATTTCGATCTTCCCGTCTGCACGTCGTTTCGCGCCAAGGATCGTTTCGACAACACCCACAGGAACTATTGCGGCGATG